>NZ_BGZH01000004.1 GCF_009617755.1 Marinobacter salsuginis | reverse complement strand
TAAAACCCCAGCATCTTCGATGCTGGGGTTTTTTATTGCCTGAAATCTGAGAAATCCCAAAATCATGACGCCGCGCACAGTGACAACGTGTAACCAGCGTTAAACTTCTGTAAAAGAACTGGCGAAAACAACACCAAAAACCGAAGCCAGCCTCAGAGACGCTCATCAGTCATCTTTTAATCAGCCGCCAACAATAAGAAGCGGCAGCGGTGAGATGTGACTATGAGTAAAACAATTTCCTCGCTTCTCCTCCTGCCTTTACTGGCCTCGGGGGTCAATGCCGATTTGCGCCCGATTTCGGACCAACAGATGTCTGAAGTTACAGGGCAGGCTTTTATATCGGTTGATCGCCAGTACCATCCTGATGCCAACGACAATACCGCCTATACCCGGGTCAATCTTGGAATGGATATTGAAATCCAGACCAACGTAGATGTCCTGGAAATGGGTCGTTACGACCGGGAAGGTGAAAAGCCGGGCACCTCGGACGTCTATATTGAAGATTTTGCCCTTGGTTATATCAATAATCAGGCCTATTTTGACGCGAATCCCGAAGCCCCCAGGCAGCGAAAGGCTAACGGCAGTGCTTATGGCGAGGGTGAGATAGTCCCTTTCCACATCCAGAATCCCTTCCTGGAATTCGCCTTTGATGAAGACACCGATGAAGTGGTCGGCTTTCGGCTTGGTTTCGGAGAATCCATGGGCGTTCTCTCAGGGAAGATCGAAACCCTGACCGGCAATGTGAATGTGGATATCATTGATCGAGGTGAGGGGCTCTCAGAGGCAAATTCCTCCGGGAATCTGTTTGATCAACTGATTGTTCTCCTGACGCCACTCCTTGAGGGTGGTAGTCCGCTCTCCACCAAAGCCGAGCTGGTTTATGGTGCGGAGGGTGATCCAAACATTGGCGAGCTGGATCCCATAAGAGCCGAATACATTGGCATTCCGAACGGTGAGCGATTCGTGCTTGAAGGCGCCAGTGGATTTACCCGTTGGTCGGTACAGAACCTGATCGGCTGGGGATCGAGCTCCCGGATTGAAGTTCCTGACTGTTCCTTTTTCAGCTGTTCCGGCGGTGACATTTATGTCTATGCCCAGGATTGCCTTGTCCTGGGGATCGACTCCTGCTTCGACCTGGATATCTATAACAGCTTCCCCGTAGGCGAAGTCGGTGAGGTGAACGGCGAGAGGCGAATCACTGGCCCGGCTGATGGCGCCTTCATTTCCTTCCAGACCAAGGATCTGGACTGGTTGAAAGATGTAAAGAAAACAGACTTCACGCCCGAGGATTTCATCAGGGCAACCTCGGGTGCATTCTTCAATATCCCAAACGGAGCGACTGAGGTGAATCTCAACGAGGCGCTCTATGGCACCCAGCGTTACCGTACCGAGTACATCGACCGCGGCAAAGGCCTGTTCTGAGGAGCGCTTTATGACATGGTTCAGTTCCAGACAGCTTCTTGTTTCCGTATTTCCTCTTCTTACAGTTTGGAGCGTACTGGTCATGCCTGGTTATGCCGAGGCAGAGCTTCAGGGCCTCTCGGAAACGGAAATGGCTGGAATTGACGGTGCTGGTATCGGCCTGGTCTTGGAGAATTTTAAATTTTCCCACGGAACAGACGAGCCGGATGCATCGGGTGAGCAGGCACGCATTTTTCGGATCGGAGGCATCAAGAGCACTGATGGTCGTGATGTCGATATAACGGTGAACCACCTCTATATCTCCGGCGCCAATAGCAACTATGGCCAGGCCTTGGGTCCGGTGAACCTTGGGCGGCTTCTTAATCCCTGGCGAATCGATGTTGTAGATGGCAACGAAATCGGCATCGCCAACAAGGCGGTTCTGGAGTTTGCGGCCAGTTCCAGGGTTTCTGCCGGCCAGGGCTACGATTGCATGGATTCCAGTGCCGGTTTAGGCAGCGGCACCTGTTCCAGTCGCCCGGCCACTGTGGATTACATTGGGGAACGTGCGGATATTGGTATGCAGATGAACGTCGCGGTGGGTGACGACCGGTCTGCCAACATCAATATTCACGCCAAGAGCGCTGTTATCGACGGCAGTTATCTGCGTCTCTGGGGGGACGATGATCGGCGCCAAATGGTTGGACAGTTCAAGCTCAATTTTTATTCTCCGGAATTGTCGATAAACGCCTGCGCACAGGATGGCTCCAGCTGTGGCTCACGAATTCTGATGAGTAATTTTGCGCTTGAGCTTGCGATTGGTAATCAGCTTCAGCCGGTGTTCTTCGATGTTGATGGTAGTGGAAACTTTGTGGTGGAGGTGGCCGCGATTCGGCGTCCTCAACCGGGCGAGATCGGTGCGGACGGCCTGAGAAGTAGCAGCGATGCTGAAGCCTGGGATTTCTACGAGTCCTATTACACCAATCCGGAATTCCGCAGCAATCTGAAGATCGGGAATTTCAGTGTTGGCGACCGTGATTTTGGCTCAGCCCGAGTCCAGGGCATGCTCATACAGCATCTGAATATAAAAACGAGGGATCTGAGCCAATGAAAGCCATCCTGTGCAGAACGTCTCTAGCCCTCGCTATTTTGCTGCTTGCTCCGCCGACCCTCGCGGAGCTCTCCCGACTTGGTGATGAAGCCCTTTCAGACATCTCGGGCCAGGGCGGGATCTATCTGTCCGGCGACATCAGTATCAACGAGATGGGTGGTCCCGTTGAGAACAGCTATTTCGGACGCTGTGACGATGCCGACAAAAAGTGCGGTGCCCGCTTTGCCTACCGCCTTAAAGAAAATGGCGGTTGGATGGTCCTTGATGATATTCGCGGTAATTTCGCGTTTGAGGGGCTGACACTGCGGGTCCGCACCGTTGATTCCGGGTTCGGGGGTGATGGAGAGCAGTTCAACCGGGATGTTCTGGAACTGGGTTTGCCAAACACCGTCCGGTTCAATGACGTCCAATTCAAGATCTCCGCCAGCAGTACAGCGCGGCCAACCGACCCGGGGTTTCAACAGACCGACATATTCTCAGTGGATATGCGAGGAGAAGTTGTCATGGAAGGCAACCTGCTCGTGTTTCCTGCCGGTAATCCGTAATGGGCAAGAGGTTGATGATTATGTGGGCTCCGGACAGTAGCAGGCCATTTACCTCGACGGCTATCGGGCTGGCGTGCCTGATCAACGCCTCCTGGGTGTTTGCCGATATGAAAAGCCTCGACGACACCGCGTTGGCGAATATCAGCGGTCAGAGTGGCTTGACCATGGAGCTGGACCTTGCCTTGACAGCAGATCGTTTGTCCTACTATGACGATGACAAAGGCATCCATCTGGAAGGCTTCCGGGTTGGTTCAGCCATCGATTCGGCAGGTCAGGCGTTTCATCTGGTTCGGATCGACATCGAGGACGACGCGTCCCTGAATCTTGATTACCTGGTCGAGGATCGGAGAGTGGAGTTTGGAGATATCCGCCTCGCCGGGGCGCCGGGAGTCAGTATGGGTGGCGTCTTTTTCGACCATACCCTGGAGGGATATCTGAACATCAGCCAGGGTGGTTCCGTTGGCGGGGCCGGCTACACGTTCGACTCGGCCTACACCATGACCGGCGGCCGCCTGGGTTATCGCACCAACGGTAATGAAGTGTTCCTCGATGATATCACCATGAACGTGGAGGCCCTGGGGGTAACGCTGGACGTCGTCGGCGACACCCTGGCCCTGGATGCGCCGAGGATTGTTGGTAACTGGGAGGTTGGCGCAATCCGTTACAGCAATAACCCCCTGAATCATGGCGTATCCGTGGATTCTGGCTCGGGTCAACTGCTACCCAGTTTCGGTAGCCTGAGCGGTAGCTACGATCTTTCGTCCAGCACCGGCATTACCGCCGGCGGGCGCTCCGGGGAAGGCCTCCGCATCGATAACGAGACGGTTATTCACTTGGCGACCTTCCTCTATATGGATGACGGTAAGGCTCTGGCCCTCAGGGACATCACCGGAAGCTATCGAATCAACGACCTCAGGCTTGATGTGACAACCGACTGGAGGAATCGTCCGGCCCTTGCCCTGACCCTTGGCTCCCTGGACGGGCAGTTTAATATCGGTGCCATTGAGGTTGGCGGCAGTGGGAGAAGCATCGGAGAGGTGAACGTCAGCTTTCTGCTTGAGGACCAGGTGTTCAATGGACGCAACTATTCCAATGCGGTCTATCTCCAGGGCGGTGGTCATCCGGATGCCGGCCCCCAGGGCTTGCGGCTCGCCACGGAATGGAGCTTGCGGCTTGCCGATTTCAGCTACACGGAAGACGGGAACAGGGTGATCTTCAGCGGCCTTCAGTCGTGGGGGCAGGGTGATGTTACGGTTAACGTGACTCGCAATGAGATGATCAATGGCACCCAGTTTTTCGATGGCCTGCGCATTGGGTTTGAGAATGTCCGGGCTGGGTACCGGATCAACGGTCTGCGGGTGGGCAGTGAGGATGCGCCCTTGCAGGGTGGCACGGAGCTGCTGCTGGCGCTGGGCTTTTATCCGGCCTATGAGTTTGAATTGGATGGCCATATGACGCTTGGCGCCGGTGGTGCCTCGGGTGAGGGTATTACCATCAACTCGGATGTCCGGATTCGTGATGGCAAGGCCGCCATTATCGCGGTGCCCTACGATCAGGGTAACGGCGAGGTTCCGCAGAAGGGGCTCTGGATCACCGAGCTGGATTATGACTCCCACGTTCGGGGCATGACAGTAGACGTCACGCAGGAGGGGCTTGCGATTGTCAAAGGCGAAGCCTGGAGCACCATGGACATCGGTAACCTGAGGATTGGTGACAAGGAATCAGGCCGGAGTTTTGGGCGATTCGTGGTCCAGAAACATGAAACCGGGAGCAGTATGACGATCATGCCGGGAGGCGCCGGTGATGTCTGCGCCGGTGGCGTTGGTGACAGTCCATCGTCCTGTGCCAGCTCTGGAGGTGTCTGGGAAGCCCGGGGTGAGGAAGGGCTGACTGTGCGCCTGAAGCAGGTGTTTGCAAAGGCCGCCGGTGAGGACCGAAAAAACGCGCTGACCTGGGAAACCAACCGGGAAACCAATGGCGTTGGCGAAGCGGTGAATGGAACGGGCACGCGTCTGGTTCTGAACGATATCCATACCAGCGATGGCGGTGACTTCGATGGTGACGGCGTGGAAGACAATTCGTTTGGCCTGCGCACCGACCTTTCCGTGGATGTCTACCAGACCCGGGTCGTCAAAAAGACGGACGGTCCTGACGCTCTGGGCGTGGTTGGCAACCGGGCTGACGAGAAAATCATGGATGGCGCATCAGCTTCGGGTTATCGCTATGTGGCCAATCCGACCCTGCAGGAAGCCGAAAATCGCCCGCTGGGTTTTGCCGTGAAAGCGAGAAGTCAGTTCAAGGAGCTCTCCATCAATAATATTGATCTGGTCCACCCCGTTGGCGGCGCACAAACCGCGGTATACGGTGTGAAAATGCAGAACTTCGATATCAAGGCGAACCTCACCGCGACACCGATTCCCTGATCTGTCGGCAGCCAATTCGCAAAGGCAGGCTGCCGACTTTGTCTTTTTCCTTCCCCTGGTGTTTAATCCGGCCTTACCCACTCTCATGGCTGGATGCGTGTAATGAAATCCAAGGCACTTATAGAGCTGCTCAGTGACGGACAGGTCCATTCGGGAGCTGCGTTGGCCGAAAAACTCGGGGTCAGTCGCACGGCAATCTGGAAACAGATCCGTCGCGCAATGGACGAAGGTGCGGATATTGCCACGATCCGTGGGCGCGGCTACCAACTGGTGTCCCGGGTCGACTTGCTCGACCCTGCGGCAGTGCTTGATGGAATTGCCTCGGGCCGGGAAGAGGAACTGGCGCTGACCGTGCTTGATGAAGTGGATTCGACCAATGCCGAAGTGATCCGACAGATCACGGCCGGTACCCGGGGTATTCCGGTGGTCATGGCCGACTGCCAGACCTCCGGGCGCGGGCGACGTGGACGTGTGTGGCAGAGCCCTCGGGGTGAAAACCTGTATCTGAGCATGGGCCTGACGTTTCACGGTGGTTTCGGGGTACTGGACGGATTGAGTCTCGTACTGGGGGTTGCGGTGGCCAATGCCCTGGAGCGACTGGGAGTGCCCGAGGTGGGGCTCAAATGGCCGAACGATATTTTTCTGCCCGACGGAAAGCTTGGCGGCATTCTCGTGGAGCTGCAGGGCGAACTCGAAGAGGGCGTTGTGCAAGTGATTGCCGGCATTGGTCTGAACGTTCACATGTCCCGGGCCGAGGGTGTCGATCAGCCCTGGAGCAGTCTTGCCAGGGTATGCCCGAACGTCGACTGGTCGCGGAATCAGATTGCCGGCGCCATTATCGATGCGGTTCTGGATGCGGTGCCCCTGTTTTCGGATGTCGGTTTCGCGGATTTCCGCGAGCCCTGGCAGCGAAGGGATATCTTTATGGGGAAGCCGCTTCAGGCTCGGGGTGGTGATGTTGAAGGCGTCGGCTGTGGTATCGATGACGCCGGAAACTACCAGATACGGACCCAAACCGGGACTGTTCCGGTACGCGCAGGGGAAATCAGTCTGCGAGTGGTGTCATGAAGCTTTTTATTGATGCAGGCAATACCCGGTTGAAGTGGTGTCTGGATGACCGGGATTGCATTCTGGCAACAGGCACCGGATCACTGGAAGATGAGAACCCTTTGAGCTCAGCAGGAGAGCTCATAAGGCAGGTAAGGGGTGTTGCCATATCCACCGTTGCTTCCGAAGAAAGGCGCACTCATCTGATGGATTCACTTGCAAAGCTCTGTTCGGCGCCGGTGAAGTTCTACTGGTCCGAGCAGTCCCGTAACGGACTTGTAAACGCCTACCAGGATGTATCGAGAATGGGGGCAGATCGTTGGCACGCAATGTATGGCGCCTGGCTCGATCACAAGCAGGGCTTCGTGGTGGTGGATGCCGGCAGTGCGGTTACCATCGACTATGTGGATACGAGTGGCCAGCATCTCGGTGGGTATATCCTTCCGGGGTTGCAAATGATGCTGCGGAGTCTCAGGACGGACGCGGCGCGAATCTGGTTCGACCCTGATCAGGGATTGGCGACAGACCCGGGACGGAATACCGGGGAATGCGTGAACCATGGTCTTGCCTGGCTTTCCGGTGCCATGATCGAGCGTGTTATCACTGACGCCCAAAAGCACGGGCTGTCTGATCTGTTGGTGACTGGCGGTGATGCGAATCGCCTGCTTGGCCTTGGGCTGCCTGGTACCCATCGGCCCGACCTGGTGTTGAGCGGCCTGCGTGCGATTCATGCCGAGGACTCGTCAGAATGAGGTGGTTGGCACTGGTGCTGGTGCTGGTCAGTATTGGCATCTATTACCTGCCAGACTTCGTCGGTCCATCCGGCGGAATGGCCAAAGTTGCCAGTGGTAGCTTGCCGCGGGTGGCCAGCCTGAAGTCTCCGGATCCTCGTAATGATGCGGTGGCGATACCGTCAGGGCGCTATGACTCGTCTTGTGTGCGCCTTGGATGGATCGAAACCGCGGAGCGTGCGCGAAGGCTAGTGGCCAAGCAGCCCCTTGCCGAGGAAGCCGGCTTCAAGGTCGAGGAAGTCGAGCGAGAGTTGCCGCCCTTGCACTGGGTCCTCATCCCGCCCCAACCTGAAGCCGTGGCGTTGCGCCAATTCCGTGACATTCAGCGCCAGGGGATTGATTCCTATCTGGTCACCGAGGGCGAGAACCGCAATGCGATCTCCCTGGGGCTATTCGAGTCCAGGGAATCTGCAATATCCGTGCTGGAAGAAAAAAAACGTCAGAATCTTAATGCGGTACTGGTCAACTTCCCCCGAAATCAGATAAGCTACGCGCTCTCTTTTGAGGCGGAACCGGAACTCGCTGAAGAACTGGTTCAGGCGGTGAAAGCGGATTACGGCAGCAATTTCGATTTCGTTGAAATCAGGCCTTGTGAAGGTGTTGCAACGCCAGAAAAAAATCCGTAGTATACCGCCCTCGCTGACGAGGCGAATGTGAGCTGGCGTAGCTCAGTTGGTAGAGCAGCTGACTTGTAATCAGCAGGTCGGGGGTTCGATTCCGTCCGCCAGCTCCACTTTAAGTTTTGACGGATTTGCGTAAGCAGGTCCGACTCGGAGGGGTTCCCGAGTGGCCAAAGGGATCAGACTGTAAATCTGACGGCATCGCCTTCGCAGGTTCGAATCCTGCCCCCTCCACCACTAAATTGCTCGCGGGCATCGTATAGTGGCTATTACCTCAGCCTTCCAAGCTGATGACGCGGGTTCGATTCCCGCTGCCCGCTCCAATTTGTTTTGTAATGCTCATGTAGCTCAGTTGGTAGAGCACACCCTTGGTAAGGGTGAGGTCGGCGGTTCAAATCCGCCCATGAGCTCCATTATTTATCCGGTCAACGTCACGATCCTGGTTGATTAGGGAGATTGGTCAAATGTCTAAGTCTAAGTTTGAACGTAATAAGCCGCACTTGAACGTGGGCACCATTGGTCACGTTGACCATGGTAAGACCACTCTGACCGCAGCGCTGACTCGTGTATGTCACGAAGTGTTCGGTACCGGTGAGAGTCGTGCCTTTGACCAGATCGATAACGCACCGGAAGAGCGTGCGCGTGGTATCACCATCGCCACCTCCCACGTTGAGTACGATTCACCGACCCGTCACTACGCTCACGTAGACTGCCCGGGCCACGCTGACTATGTTAAGAACATGATCACTGGTGCGGCTCAGATGGACGGCGCGATCCTGGTTTGCTCCGCAGCTGACGGCCCCATGCCGCAGACTCGTGAGCACATCCTGCTGTCTCGTCAGGTTGGCGTACCTTACATCGTTGTGTTCCTGAACAAAGCGGACATGGTAGACGATGAAGAACTGCTCGAGCTGGTCGAAATGGAAGTTCGTGATCTGCTGAGCCAGTACGACTTCCCGGGCGACGACACTCCGATCATCACTGGTTCCGCGCTGATGGCGCTGGAAGGCAAGGATGACAACGAGATGGGTACTACCGCTGTCAAGAAGCTGGTAGAAGCTCTGGATGACTACATCCCTGAGCCGGAGCGTGCGATTGATCAGCCGTTCCTGATGCCAATCGAGGACGTCTTCTCCATCTCCGGTCGTGGTACTGTTGTAACAGGCCGTGTTGAGCGTGGCATCCTGAAGACCGGTGATGAAGTTGAGATCGTTGGTATTCGTGATACCCAGAAGACCACCTGCACCGGTGTTGAGATGTTCCGCAAGCTGCTGGACGAAGGCCGTGCTGGTGAGAACATTGGTGCGCTGCTGCGTGGTACCAAGCGTGACGACGTTGAGCGTGGTCAGGTTCTGGCGGTTCCGGGTTCCATCACTCCGCACACCAAGTTCGAGTGCGAAGTGTATGTACTGTCCAAAGAAGAAGGTGGTCGTCATACCCCGTTCTTCAAGGGCTACCGTCCGCAGTTCTACTTCCGTACTACCGACGTAACCGGTTCTTGCGAACTGCCGGAAGGTGTGGAAATGGTTATGCCGGGTGACAACGTCAAGATGAGTGTTACCCTGATTGCTCCGATCGCCATGGAAGATGGCCTGCGCTTCGCGATTCGTGAAGGCGGCCGTACCGTTGGTGCCGGTGTAGTCTCCAAGATCATCGAGTAATTGACTCGAGAGTAAGTGCGCTGAGTTGTTTCGGTGCAGGCCAGTAGCTCAATTGGCAGAGCAGCGGTCTCCAAAACCGCAGGTTGGGGGTTCGATTCCCTCCTGGCCTGCCATTTTTTAACATCCGGATACATAAGTTGATTCCTATGGAGTCAAAAGCCGTTCAGTCAGCCAGCCGTTTCGATTTCCTGAAGTGGCTGGTTGTTTTCGTTCTGATCGCCATCGGTGTGGTGGGGAATCAGTATTTTAGTGCCGAGTCTCTGCTGTATCGGGTTCTGGCTCTTGTAGGTCTCGCCATTGTGGCGGCGCTTGTTGCCCTCCAGACCGACCGCGGTCGTCGTTTCGCGACGCTGCTGAAGGAAGCGAGAGTAGAGATCCGGAAAGTGGTATGGCCCACCAGGCCCGAGCTCGTGCAGACGACAGCGATTGTTGTGGTGTTTGTGCTGGTTGTGGCGCTTTTGTTGTGGGGTATGGACTCGCTGATCAGCTGGCTGGTCGCCGGGTTTATCGGTTAACAGGAGTGGGCAATGGCTAAGCGCTGGTACGTCGTTCATGCGTATTCTGGCTTCGAAAAGCAGGTAATGCGCACTCTCAAGGAGCGCGTTGCGCTGCACGAGATGGAAGACCGTTTCGGCGAAATCCTGGTTCCGACCGAGGAAGTCGTTGAGATGCGAGAGGGAAAGAAGCGCAAGAGTGAGCGCAAGTTCTATCCCGGGTACGTACTGGTCCAGATGGAAATGGACGACGCGACGTGGCACCTTGTAAAGAATACTCCGCGCGTCCTTGGCTTCATTGGTGGTACCAAGGATAAGCCTGCGCCAATCACCGAAAAGGAAGCGGAAGCAATCCTGCGTCGGGTAGAGAGTGGCGCTGACAAGCCCAAGCCGAAGACTCTATTCGAGCCGGGTGAGATTGTTCGTGTTATTGAAGGGCCGTTTGCGGACTTCAATGGCGTGGTTGAAGAAGTTGACTACGACAAGAGTCGAGTCAAAGTTGCTGTTCTGATTTTCGGGCGTTCAACTCCGGTAGAGTTGGAGTTTGGGCAGGTCGAGAAGGACTGACCGGCAACGAGGAATCTGAAAGCTCGCGCGCTCAAGCGACGCGGGCTTTTTGTGTCTGCTCTTGGCAGTTGTAATAACCGGGGAGCCGAAAGGCGTTTGAACCCATAGGAGATCTATCATGGCAAAGAAAATTGAAGCGTACATCAAGCTTCAGGTTGCTGCCGGTAAGGCCAACCCGAGTCCCCCCGTTGGTCCTGCACTGGGTCAGCGCGGCGTAAACATCATGGAATTCTGTAAGGCGTTCAACGCCCAGACCCAGGACATGGAGCCTGGTCTGCCGATTCCAACTGTGATCACCGTCTACAGTGATCGTAGCTTTACCTTTATTACCAAGACCCCGCCTGCACCGGTTCTTCTTTTGAAGGCTGCTGGTATCAAGAGCGGCTCTGGTCGTCCGAACACCGAGAAAGTCGGTACCGTGACCCGCGAGCAGCTTGAAGAGATCGCCAAGACCAAAGAGCCGGATCTGACTGCTGCCGATATGGACGCAGCGGTGCGTACCATTGCAGGAACCGCCCGCAGCATGGGCCTGAACGTGGAGGGCCTGTAACATGGCAAAGCTGAGCAAGCGTCAGAAGCTTATTCGTGAAAAGGTAGACTCTACTCGCTCTTACTCGGTTGACGAGGCAGTTGCACTGCTGGTCGAACTGGGCCAGAACGTGAAATTCAAAGAGTCTGTCGACGTGGCCGTCAACCTGGGCGTTGACGCGCGTAAATCCGATCAGGTTGTCCGTAGCAGCACCGTGCTGCCGCACGGTACCGGCAAAACCGTTCGTGTTGCTGTGTTCACCCAGGGCGCCAATGCCGAAAAAGCAACCGCTGCTGGTGCAGACGTTGTCGGTATGGACGATCTGGCGGATGAAGTGAAAAAAGGCAACATGGATTTCGACGTGGTTATCGCCACTCCGGATGCCATGCGTGTTGTTGGTCAGCTGGGCCAGATCCTTGGTCCCCGTGGCCTGATGCCGAACCCGAAGGTCGGCACCGTGACCCCTGACGTTGAGACCGCGGTCAAAAACGCCAAGGCTGGTCAGGTTCGTTACCGTACCGACAAAAACGGCATTATCCACGCTCCGCTGGGTAACGTTGAATTCTCTGCCCAGAACATCAAGGAAAACCTTGAGGCTCTGGTGGCAGATCTGAAAAAGGCCAAGCCCTCGTCGGCGAAAGGTGTGTATCTCAAGAAGATCACCATGTCCTCGACTATGGGTCCTGGCCTGACTATCGATCAGAGCGGTCTCGCTATTTGATTCTTTGATCGATGGTTGCTTTGTAGTCTGGGCGGAAGCCAAGGCTGTCAAAGACCGCAGGCCCCCGAGACCCTCTGCATGCAGAGGGTCACAAGGGTTAAAGCAACGCCTGCGCAGACGGTGTGAAGACGTTCTCTCTGAACCCAAACACCGTTAGGAGCCCCGCGAGGGGTATATGTGGGTTTGCCGGGAAGACCCGGCGAAATCGAGGAGAAATCCAGTGGCAATTAGACTCGAAGACAAGAAAGCGATCGTCGCTGAAGTCAACGAGACTGCCGGTGGTGCTCTGTCTGTGGTTATGGCTGACTACCGTGGTGTTACCTCTGGTGACATGACGGCGCTTCGTGCCAAGGCTCGTGCCGAAAACGTGCGTCTGAAGGTTGTTCGTAACAACCTCGCCAAGATCGCGATTCGTGGTACCGAGTTCGAGTGCATCGACGAAGCCCTGGTTGGTCCGACCATTCTGGCATTCTCTATGGAAGATCCGGGCGCGGCAGCGCGTCTGCTGAAGGATTTTGCCAAAGAGAAAGAAGCGTTCGAGATTAAAGGCCTGGCCGTCGGCGGAGAGCTGATGGGTGCAGACCAGATCGACCGTCTTGCCAAGCTGCCAACACGTCACGAAGCGCTGACAATGCTGGCCGCTGTAACACAGGCACCGATCACCAAGCTGGCACGGACACTGAACGAAGTTCCTTCGAAAGTGACTCGTGCTGTAGCGGCAGTTCGCGACCAGAAGCAAGAAGCTGCTTGATTCTGTTGAACACCATTTTTTATATTTTTGGGAGAAAGTCATGGCTCTGTCTAACGAAGACATTTTGAACGCAATTGCTGAAATGAGCGTAATGGACGTTGTTGCGCTGGTTGAAGCAATGGAAGAAAAATTCGGTGTATCCGCCGCTGCAGCCGTTGCCGCTGCTCCGGCCGCTGCTGGTGGTGGCGAAGCCGCTGCTGAAGAGCAGACCGAGTTTGACGTTGTACTTACCGGTCCTGGTGAGAAGAAAGTAAACGTAATCAAGGCCGTTCGTGAACTGACCGGCCTGGGTCTGAAAGAAGCTAAGGAAATGGTCGACAGCGCTCCTTCCGTTATCAAGGAAGGCGCTAGCAAAGACGACGCTGAAGAAGCCAAGAAGAAGCTTGAGGAAGCAGGCGCTTCTGTTGAGCTCAAGTAAGAGTCGGCTGTTGATCGAAACCGTGCAATAAGCATGGACAGGCTGGTGGCTTTGGGCCACCGGCCTTTTTCTGTTGTATATGCTATAGAGTCTGGTGAGCAATTGCAGGTTGATGTCAGATCTATAACCTACAGCCAGAGTCTTGTTCAAGACGGCGCGACAAGCCGAGCAATTCGGCCCCGAAGCAGAACATTGGTTGCTTCTTGATACCAGGTATCAGGTCTAAAGCTGGGGAATGCAGATGACTTACTCCTACACTGAGAAAAAGCGGATTCGCAAAGATTTTAGTAAATTGCCTTCCGTGATGGACGTCCCCTATTTGCTGTCTATTCAGCTGGATTCGTTCCGGGACTTCCTCCAAATGGAAGCCGCTCCTGAAGACCGCCGGGAAACCGGTCTTCACGCAGCATTCAAATCCGTATTCCCGATTGTCAGTTACTCTGGCAATGCCGCGCTCGAATACGTCAGTTATCGTATTGGCGAGCCGGTTTTTGATGTCAAGGAATGCCAGCTTAGGGGCGTAACCTATGCAGCGCCGCTGCGGGTGAAGGTCCGCCTTATCATTTACGATAAGGAATCGTCCAACAAGGCGATCAAGGACATTAAAGAGCAGGAAGTCTACATGGGCGAAATGCCCCTGATGACCGAGAACGGTACCTTCGTTATCAATGGTACCGAGCGTGTTATTGTTTCCCAGCTCCACCGTTCACCGGGTGTGTTCTTCGATCACGACAAGGGCAAGACCCATTCCTCAGGCAAGCTTCTGTACTCGGCTCGGGTGATTCCTTACCGTGGTTCCTGGCTGGACTTCGAGTTCGACCCGAAGGACTCCGTGTTCGTTCGTATCGACCGTCGCCGTAAGCTGCCGGCGTCGATACTGCTTCGTGCCCTGGGCTATACCTCCGAGCAGATGCTCGATATGTTCTTCGAAACCAGTAAGTTCAGCCTGGGCGCGGAAGTGTGCAAGCTGGAGCTGGTGCCGAGCCGTCTGCGTGGTGACATTGCGACCTTCGATATCAAAGACAATGACGGCAACGTGATTGTTGAGGAAGGCCGCCGGATTACTGCTCGCCACATCAAGCAGTTGGAAAAAGCCGGTATCAACGAGCTCGAGGTGCCAACCGAGTACCTGTACGGCCGCGTACTGGCCAAAGACATGATCGATCAGGCTTCTGGGGAAGTGCTGGTTGAGTGTAACTCCGAGCTGACCGAAGAGCTGGTTACCAAGATCCTCGACGCTGGCGTGAAGGAAATCGAAACCCTTTACACCAACGACCTGGACTGCGGACCGTTCATGTCCGATACCCTGCGTATCGATCCGACCCGTACGCCGCTGGAAGCGCTGGTTGAGATCTACCGTATGATGCGCCCCGGTGAGCCGCCCACCAAGGAGTCGGCTGAGAACCTGTTCAACAACCTGTTCTTCTCCGAAGAGCGCTACGATCTGTCTGCGGTTGGCCGGATGAAGCTCAACCGTCGTCTGCGCCGTGAAGAGAGTACAGGTGAAGGTACGCTGACCCACGAAGACATCATCGATGTTCTGAAGACTCTGATCGATATCCGTAACGGCCAAGGCAATGTCGACGACATCGACAACCTGGGTAACCGTCGTGTTCGCTGTGTTGGCGAAATGGCCGAAAACCAGTTCCGTGTCGGGCTGGTGCGCGTTGAGCGCGCGGTTCGTGAGCGCCTGAGCCTTGCTGAAAGTGAAGGCCTGATGCCGCAGGATCTGATTAACGCCAAGCCGGTGGCTGCCGCGGTTAAAGAATTCTTCGGTTCAAGCCAGCTGTCCCAGTTCATGGACCAGAACAACCCGCTCTCCGAGGTCACGCACAAGCGTCGTATCTCTGCGTTGGGCCCTGGCGGTCTGACTCGTGAGCGTGCAGGCTTTGAGGTTCGTGACGTACACCCGACCCACTACGGTCGCGTATGCCCGATCGAGACACCGGAAGGTCCGAACATCGGTCTGATCAACTCGCTGGCGACTTATGCGCGGTCCAACTCCTACGGTTTCCTCGAGAGCCCGTATCGGAAGGTCGAAAACGGCGTGGTCACCGATGAAGTGGTTTACCTGTCCGCTATCGAGGAGAGCAACTACGTCATCGCCCAGGCCAGTGCTGCCATGGACGAGAAGACCAAGCGACTGACCGACGAGCTGGTTACTGTTCGCCATCAGAACGAATTTACCGTTACTCCGCCGGAGAGCGTTAACTTCATGGATGTATCTCCGCGCCAGGTAGTATCCGTCGCGGCATCCCTGATCCCGTTCCTGGAGCATGACGACGCCAACCGGGCACTGATGGGTGCGAACATGCAGCGCCAGGCAGTTCCGACC
The DNA here is from genome assembly GCF_009617755.1 of Marinobacter salsuginis. Taxonomy (NCBI): domain Bacteria; kingdom Pseudomonadati; phylum Pseudomonadota; class Gammaproteobacteria; order Pseudomonadales; family Marinobacteraceae; genus Marinobacter; species Marinobacter salsuginis. The sequence goes on along the minus strand of NZ_BGZH01000004.1, from coordinate 176,659 downwards.
CTGCGTTCCCAGGTGCCTCTGGTAGGTACCGGTGTAGAGCGTACGGTAGCGCAGGACTCCGGTGTCTGTGTCACGGCCCGTCGTGGCGGTGTGATTGAGAGTGTCGACGCGGCCCGTATCGTGGTTCGTGTCAACAATGAGGAAACCGAAGCGGGTGACGCAGGTGTGGATATCTACAACCTGACCAAGTACACCCGTTCAAACCAGAACACCTGTATCAACCAGCGTTCCATCGTGCGTCAGGGTGACGTGATTGCCCGTGGTGACGTGCTGGCCGACGGTCCATCCGTGGATCTGGGTGAACTGGCCCTGGGGCAGAACATGCGTATCGCGTTCATGCCCTGGAACGGTTACAACTTTGAGGACTCCATCCTCATCTCCGAGAAAGTGGTGCAGGAAGATCGCTTGACCACCATCCACATTCAGGAGCTGACCTGTGTGGCTCGAGACACCAAGCTGGGTAGCGAAGAAATCACCGCGGATATTCCGAACGTCGGTGAAAGTGCGCTGTCCAAGCTCGATGAGTCCGGGATTGTTTACATTGGTGCTGAAGTGGGCCCCGGTGACATTCTGGTAGGTAAGGTAACACCGAAAGGTGAAACCCAGCTGACACCGGAAGAGAAACTGCTGCGTGCCATCTTCGGTGAGAAGGCGTCTGATGTGAAGGACACCTCCTCCCGTGTGCCGACAGGTACCCGCGGCACCGTTATCGACGTGCAGGTCTTTACCCGCGACGGTATCGAGAAGGATCAGCGTGCCCAGTCCATCGAGAAAGAGCAGTTGGACCAGTACCGCAAGGATCTGAAGGACGAGTACCGGATTGTCGAAGGTGCCACATTCGAGCGTCTGATGAGTGCTCTGAAAGGGCAGGAAGTGATCAGTGGGCCGGGCCTGAAAAAGGGCGCCACCCTGGAAGAGAGCTACCTGGCCGAGCTGCCGCGTTCCGACTGGTTCAAGCTCCGGATGAAAGACGAGGGTTTGAACGAACTGCTGGAGAAATCCGAGCAGGGTCTGGAAGACCGCAAGAAGGAGCACGAAGCGCGCTTTGACGACAAGAAAGGCAAGCTTCAGCAGGGCGATGATCTCGCACCGGGCGTACTGAAAATCGTCAAGGTATACCTGGCTATCAAGCGTCGTATCCAGCCGGGTGACAAGATGGCCGGCCGTCACGGTAACAAGGGTGTTATTTCCTCGGTTATGCCGATCGAAGATATGCCTTATGACGAGCACGGCAACACGGTTGACGTGGTTCTGAACCCGCTGGGTGTACCCTCGCGGATGAACGTAGGTCAGGTGCTTGAGACTCACCTGGGCGCGGCAGCGAAGGGTCTGGGTGAGCGAATTAGCCAGATGCTGGACGAGCAGCGCAAGGTAGCTGAATTACGCAAGCTGCTGGATGAGATCTACAATCACTCAGACGAAGTGTTCAAGGTGGATCTGGATTCCCTGTCCGACAAGGAAATCCTGGAGATGTGCCACAACCTTCGGGGCGGCGTGCCCATGGCAACGCCGGTATTTGACGGCGCCAAGGAAGCCGAGGTCAAGCGTATGCTTGAGCTGGCGGGTATGAGCACAACGGGGCAGACCAAGCTTTATGATGGTCGCACCGGTGATGCGTTCGACCGCCCGGTGACGGTTGGCTACATGTACATCCTGAAGCTGAACCACCTGATCGACGACAAGATGCACGCTCGTTCCACCGGTTCTTACAGCCTGGTTACCCAGCAGCCGCTGGGTGGTAAGGCGCAGTTCGGTGGCCAGCGCTTCGGTGAGATGGAAGTGTGGGCCCTTGAGGCCTACGGCGCAGCTTACACGCTGCAGGAAATGCTCACCGTCAAGTCTGATGACGTGAACGGTCGGACCAAGATGTACAAGAACATTGTCGATGGCGATCATCGGATGGAGCCGGGCATGCCCGAATCCTTCAACGTTCTTGTCAAGGAAATCCGCTCGCTGGGTATCGACATCGAGCTGGAATCCGAGTGAGCCGAATTGTTTTTGGCAGCGTGAGCGGGCACGCGAAGTGCCCGCCCGAGATTAACGCCATCCGGAGCTTTTACTGATGAAAGATTTGCTGAATCTTCTCAAGAGCCAGAACCAAAGCAAGGAATTCGACGCCATCCGCATTGGCCTGGCGTCGCCTGACATGATTCGTTCCTGGTCCTTTGGCGAAGTGAAGAAGCCTGAGACCATTAACTACCGTACCTTCAAGCCGGAGCGCGACGGTCTTTTCTGTGCCAAGATCTTCGGCCCGATCAAGGACTACGAGTGCCTGTGCGGTAAGTACAAGCGCCTCAAGCACCGCGGCGTCATCTGCGAGAAGTGTGGTGTTGAGGTTGCACTGGCCAGCGTGCGTCGTGAGCGCATGGGTCATATCGAGTTGGCCAGCCCGGTCGCCCACATCTGGTTCCTGAAGTCACTGCCGTCCCGCATTGGCCTGATGCTGGACATGACCCTGCGTGATATCGAGCGGGTCCTGTACTTCGAATCCTTTATCGTGATCGATCCGGGGATGACCACCCTGGAGAAAGGGCAGTTGCTGAACGACGAGCAGTATTACGAAGCCCTGGAAGAATTCGGTGACGAGTTCGACGCCCGCATGGGTGCCGAAGCGGTCAAGGAACTCCTCGAAGGTATCGACCTGCAGGAAGAGGTTGATGCCCTGCGTGAGGAAATCCCGCAGACCAACTCCGAAACCAAGATCAAGAAGTTCAGCAAGCGTCTGAAGATTCTTGAGGCGTTCCTGTACTCCGGTAACAAGCCCGGCGACATGGTTATGACCGTGCTGCCGGTTCTGCCGCCGGATCTGCGTCCGCTGGTACCGCTGGACGGTGGCCGCTTCGCGACCTCTGATCTGAACGATCTTTACCGTCGGGTGATCAACCGGAACAACCGTCTCAAGCGCCTGCTGGAACTGAACGCGCCGGACATCATCGTGCGCAACGAGAAGCGGATGCTTCAGGAAGCGGTTGATGCGCTGCTGGACAACGGTCGTCGTGGCCGCGCCATCACCGGCACTAACAAGCGCCCGCTGAAGTCCCTGGCCGACATGATCAAGGGTAAGCAGGGTCGTTTCCGTCAGAACCTGCTGGGTAAACGTGTGGACTACTCCGGTCGTTCGGTGATCGTGGTAGGTCCCTACCTGCGCCTGCACCAGTGTGGTCTGCCCAAGAAGATGGCTCTGGAACTGTTCAAGCCGTTTATCTTCTCCAAGCTCGAGCACCGTGGCCTGGCGACCACCATCAAGGCCGCCAAGAAGATGGTTGAGCGTGAGGAAGGCGTGGTCTGGGATATCCTGGACGAAGTCATCCGTGAGCACCCCATCATGCTGAACCGTGCGCCGACCCTGCACCGTCTGGGTATCCAGGCGTTCGAGCCGGTTCTGATCGAAGGTAAGGCCATCCAGTTGCACCCGCTGGTGTGTGCTGCCTACAACGCCGACTTTGACGGTGACCAGATGGCGGTGCACGTACCGCTGACCCTGGAAGCCCAGCTCGAAGCCCGTGCGTTGATGATGTCCACCAACAACGTACTGTCGCCGGCTAACGGCGAGCCGATCATCGTGCCGTCCCAGGACGTGGTACTCGGGCTGTACTACATGACCCGTGAGCGCAAGAGCGCCCTGGGCGAGGGTATGGTGTTTGCCGACGTCAAAGAGGCGCATCGTGCCTACGGCGCTGGCAAGGTCGACCTTCAGGCGATCGTCAAGGTTCGTGTGAAGGAAGTGGCGATTGCTGAAGATGGCTCTCGCACCGAAGAATACAAGATTGTTGATACCACGGTTGGTCGGGCGCTGTTGTTCGATATCGTGCCGGATGGCCTGTCCTACGAGCTGATCAACAAGCCGATGGTCAAGAAGGCGATCTCCAACCTGATCAACACCTGCTATCGCGATGCGGGTCTGAAAGACACCGTCATTTTCGCGGATCAGCTGATGTACATGGGTTATCACTACGCCACCGTTTCCGGCATCTCGATCGGTTTCAACGATTTCGAGATTCCGCCGGAGAAGTACGAGCTGGTAGACGCCGCCTCTGCAGAGGTGAAGGACATCGAGACCCAGTACGCGTCCGGTCTTCTGACCCAGGGCGAGAAGTACAACAAGGTGATCGATATCTGGTCCCGGGCCAACGACAAGGTCTCCAAGGCCATGATGGAGCGTTTGTCCAAGGAGCAGGTGATTGGTCCGGACGGCCAGCCGGTGAAAGGTGAGGACGGCGAGGATCTCATGCAGGAGTCGTTCAACTCCGTGTACATGATGGCGGACTCCGGTGCCCGGGGTTCCGCTGCCCAGATCCGTCAGCTTTCTGGTATGCGTGGCCTGATGGCCAAGCCGGACGGCTCCATCATTGAGACGCCGATTACCGCGAACTTCCGTGAAGGTCTGAACGTACTGCAGTACTTCATTTCCACGCACGGTGCCCGTAAGGGTCTGGCGGATACCGCCCTGAAGACCGCCAACTCCGGTTACCTGACCCGTCGTCTGGTCGACGTGTCCCAGGATCTGGTGGTTACCGAGCCTGACTGTGGCACCGATGAAGGTCTGCTGATGACGCCGCACATCGAGGGTGGCGACGTTGTTGTGCCCCTGGGTGACCGGGTTCTGGGTCGAGTGACCGCGCGTGACGTGTTTACACCGACCGACAAGGACAATGCTGTTGTGCCTGCCGGTACCCTGCTCGACGAGAAAACCGTCGAGATGGTGGAGCGCGCTGGTGTTGACGAAATCTGGGTTCGCTCTGCTATTACCTGTGAGACCCGCCACGGCATCTGTTCCAAGTGCTATGGCCGCGATCTGGCCCGTGGCCATGAGGTCAACGTGGGTGAGGCCGTTGGTGTTATCGCAGCTCAGTCCATCGGTGAGCCGGGTACCCAGCTGACCATGCGGACCTTCCACATCGGTGGTGCCGCGAGCCGGGCTTCCGCTGTAGATAACATCCAGGTCAAGCACGGCGGTACCGTGCGCCTGCACAACCTGAAGTCCATCGAGAAGATCGATGGCTCCCTGGTGGTGGTTTCCCGTTCTTCTGCCCTGGCCATTGCGGACGAGCAGGGTCGTGAGCGCGAGTGGTATAAGCTGCCGTACGGCGCTGTGCTCTCCGTGAAGAATGGCGATCAGGTAGAGGCCGGTGTTGTAGTTGCCAAGTGGGACCCGCATACGCACCCGATCATCGCGGAAGCCAAGGGTACAGCCAAGTTCGTCAACATGGAGGAGGGCATCACTGTCCGTACCCAGGCGGACGAGCTCACCGGTCTGTCCACTATGGAGGTTATTGACTCCAAAGAACGTCCAGCCGCTGGTAAGGACATTCGTCCGGCCATCCAACTGGTGGACGACAAGGGCGAAGAGGTTGAGCTGCCGGGCGGCGGCACGGCGATCTTCTTCCTGCCGGCGAACGCCTTGGTCACCATGGCCAACGGCGCCAATGTCGAGCTGGGTGATGTGGTAGCCCGGATCCCGCAGGAAAGCTCCAAGACCCGGGATATCACCGGTGGTCTTCCGCGGGTTGCCGACCTGTTCGAAGCCCGTCGTCCGAAGGAATCGTCCATTCTTGCTGAAATCAGCGGCGTGGTGTCCTTCGGCAAGGAAACCAAGGGCAAGAAGCGCCTGGTGATCACGCCGAAAGACGGCGACGCTTACGAAGTGCTGATTCCGAAGCACCGTCAGCTCAACGTCTTCGAAGGTGAAACGGTTGAGAAGGGCGAGGTGATTTCTGACGGCCCGTCCAACCCGCACGACATTCTGCGTCTGCTGGGTGTGGTCGAGCTGGCCAAGTACATCACCAACGAGATCCAGGACGTTTACCGTCTGCAGGGCGTTGTCATCAACGATAAACACATCGAGGTTATCGTTCGACAGATGCTGCGCAAGGTCGAAATCACCGATCCGGGTGATACGACCCTGCTTTCCGGTGATCAGGTGGAAATCACCCAGGTGCTGGAAGAGAACGAGAAGGCCGATGCAGCCGACAAAGAACCGGCACGGTTCGAGCGTCTGTTGCTGGGTATCACCAAGGCTTCCCTGGCCACCGAGTCGTTCATTTCTGCGGCTTCGTTCCAGGAAACCACCCGGGTGCTCACCGAAGGTGCGGTTACCGGTAAGCGTGATTACCTGCGCGGCCTGAAGGAAAACGTTGTGGTTGGTCGACTGATTCCGGCCGGTACCGGTCTGGCATACCACAACGAGCGTCGTCGCAAGCGCGATCTGGAAGAGCAGGGCGTGACTGCGGCCGACGTGGAAGAAGCTCTGAGTGCCGAGCTCAACCGCGAAAGCTGAGTTGGGCCGGCGCACTGCCTCCGGGTAGTTACCTACCCGGGAGGTGGTCAAAAAGAGACCAGTCATCTTGACTGTCCGGGGGCGCAGGCTTACACTTGCGTCCCTTAAATTTTACCCCCTGCACAGGGGGTAAGTTTCATTGATATGGTTTTTTGGAGTTTGCTTACATGGCAACGATTAATCAGTTGGTGCGTAAGCCTCGTAAGCGCAAGGTAGCCAAGAGCGACGTTCCTGCTCTCCAGGCCTGCCCTCAGCGCCGTGGTGTGTGCACTCGTGTATACACCACAACGCCGAAGAAGCCGAACTCAGCACTGCGTAAAGTGTGCCGTGTTCGTCTGACCAACGGCTACGAGGTTTCCTCATACATTGGTGGTGAAGGTCACAACCTTCAGGAGCACAGTGTTGTGCTGATCCGTGGTGGTCGAGTAAAAGACCTTCCGGGTGTGCGCTATCACACTGTTCGCGGAACGCTGGACACCCAGGGTGTGCAGAACCGTAAGCAGGGCCGCTCCAAGTACGGTGCAAAACGACCCAAGTCCTGATGTCCCGAGCGGGTGTCTTTTATCGTTGCTTGTCAGAACGGTAAGAGTAAGGCTGAGTAGCATTTGCTATCTCAGGGGTTCCTGAAGACCTTTTAGATATATAAGGGCTTATCGATGCCTAGAAGAAGAGTTGCAGCTAAACGGGAAATTATCCCGGATCCGAAATTCGGCAGTGCACGTCTTGCCAAGTTCATCAACCACGTGATGGAAAGTGGCAAGAAGTCTACCGCAGAGCGCATTGTTTACGGCGCTCTGGATATTGTTGCCGAGAAATCCAAGGAAGAGCCGATCGACATGTTCGAGAAGGCCCTGGAGAACATCCAGCCGATGGTTGAGGTTAAGTCCCGTCGTGTGGGTGGTGCTACTTACCAGGTGCCTGTCGAAGTACGGCCTTCCCGTCAGAACGCGCTGGCCATGCGCTGGCTCGTCGAATATTCACGGAAGCGCGGTGAGAAGTCCATGGCTCAGCGTCTGGCTGGTGAAATCCTGGACGCCGCTGACAGCAAAGGCTCCGCTGTTAAGAAGCGTGAAGATGTTCACCGCATGGCAGAAGCCAACAAGGCGTTCTCTCACTTCCGTTTCTAATCAGCCGAGGTTTATACAGTGGCACGCAAGACTCCTATCAAGCGTTACAGAAACATTGGTATTTGTGCGCACGTTGATGCGGGCAAAACCACAACCACCGAGCGGGTCCTGTTCTATACAGGTATTTCCCACAAGATCGGTGAGGTCCATGATGGTGCAGCTACCATGGACTGGATGGAGCAGGAGCAGGAGCGTGGTATTACCATCACCTCTGCTGCGACTACGACATTCTGGCAGGGTATGGACAAGCAGTACCCTGAGCACCGGATCAACATCATCGACACCCCGGGGCACGTTGACTTCACTATCGAAGTAGAGCGCTCCCTGCGTGTGCTTGATGGTGCGGTTGTTGTGTTCTGTGGTTCCTCCGGTGTTGAGCCTCAGTCCGAGACCGTATGGCGCCAGGCCAACAAATACGAAGTTCCCCGCATGGTGTTCGTCAACAAGATGGACCGTGCCGGTGCCAACTTCCTGCGCGTTGTTGAGCAGATCAAGAAGCGTCTGGGCGCAAACTGTGTTCCCATTCAGCTGCCGATCGGTGCTGAGGACAACTTTGCCGGTATCGTGGACCTGATCCGTAACAAGGCCATCTACTGGAACGAAGCTGACTCCGGTGCGACCTACGAGCAGAAAGATGTTCCCGCGGAAATGGCAGACGAAGTCGCCATGTACCGCGAGCAGATGGTTGAAGCCGCCGCAGAAGCCAACGAAGAGCTGATGGAGAAGTACCTCGAAGAAGGTGAGCTGTCCATCGACGATATCAAGAAGGGTCTGCGCATGCGCACCCTGGCCAACGAAATCGTTGTTGCTACCTGTGGTTCTGCGTTCAAGAACAAGGGTGTTCAGGCGGTTCTGGACTCTGTTATCGAGTTCCTGCCTGCGCCGGACGAAGTCAAGGCCATTCGTGGTGAAGTTGACGACGAAGGCACCGAGGAAACCCGTCCGGTTGACGACGATGCACCGTTCGCCGCTCTGGCGTTCAAGATTGCTACCGACCCGTTCGTAGGTACTCTGACCTTCTTCCGGGTTTACTCCGGTAAGCTTGAGTCCGGTAATGCCGTCTACAACTCGGTGAAGGGCAAGAAAGAGCGCGTCGGCCGTATGGTTCAGATGCACTCGAAGGATCGTCAGGAAATCAAAGAAGTTCTGGCGGGCGACATTGCCGCAGCTATCGGTCTGAAGAGTGTGACCACTGGTGACACCCTGTGCGACGAGAATCACAAGATCATTCTCGAGCGCATGGAGTTCCCGGAGCCGGTAATTTCCGTTGCGGTTGAGCCGAAGTCCAAGGCCGACCAGGAAAAGATGGGCGTTGCTCTCGGTAAGCTGGCTCAGGAAGATCCGTCTTTCCGTGTCCGTACCGACGAGGAGTCCGGTCAGACCATCATCTCCGGTATGGGTGAGCTTCACCTGGACATCATCGTTGACCGTATGCGTCGCGAGTTCAAGGTAGAGGCCAACATCGGTAAGCCGCAGGTTGCCTACCGTGAGTGCATCCGCAAGCCGGTAGACGTCGAAGGCAAATTCGTGCGTCAGTCCGGTGGTCGTGGTCAGTACGGTCACGTCAAGCTGAAGCTTGAGCCGCTGCCGCTGGATGATGAAGATGGCGAAAACTTTATCTTCGTGAATGAGATTGTTGGTGGTGTTGTTCCCAAGGAATACATCCCGGCAGTTCAACAGGGTATTGAAGAGCAGATGCAGAACGGCTGTCTGGCCGGGTATCCGCTGCTGCGTATCAAGGCAACCCTGTATGACGGTTCCTATCACGACGTCGACTCCAACGAGATGGCCTTTAAGGTCGCCGGTTCCATGGCAATGAAGAAGGGTGCCCTTGAGGCGAACCCGGCACTGCTCGAGCCGATCATGCGTGTTGAAGTTGTGACGCCGGAAGACTACATGGGTGATGTTGTTGGCGACCTGAACCGTCGTCGTGGTGTCATCCAGGGCATGGACGAAGGTCCTGCCGGTAAGGTCATCCGTGCAGAGGTTCCGTTGTCGGAAATGTTCGGTTACGCCACCGACCTGCGTTCTGCAACGCAAGGCCGGGCGTCCTACGCGATGGAGTTCTCTGGTTATTCAGAGGCGCCTTCGAACATTGCCGAAGCGATCATTAAAAAGGGTTGATCCCCAGGACTTAAGAAACAGGAAGAGGTGTAACCGTGTCTAAAGAAAAATTTGAGCGTAGTAAACCGCACTTGAACGTAGGCACCATCGGTCACGTTGACCATGGTAAGACCACCCTGACCGCAGCGCTGACCCGCGTATGTCACGAAGTTTGGGGTACAGGTACCGCCAGCGCATTCGATCAGATCGATAATGCGCCGGAAGAGAAGGCGCGTGGTATCACCATCGCCACTTCCCACGTTGAGTACGATTCTCCGACCCGTCACTACGCTCACGTAGACTGCCCGGGCCACGCTGACTATGTTAAGAACATGATCACTGGTGCGGCACAGATGGACGGCGCGATCCTGGTTTGCTCCGCAGCTGACGGCCCCATGCCGCAGACCCGTGAGCACATCCTGCTGTCCCGTCAGGTTGGTGTACCTTACATCGTTGTGTTCCTGAACAAAGCGGACATGGTAGACGATGAAGAGCTGCTCGAGCTTGTCGAGATGGAAGTTCGTGATCTGCTGAGCCAGTACGACTTCCCGGGCGACGACACTCCGATCATCACTGGTTCCGCGCTGATGGCGCTGGAAGGCAAGGATGACAACGAGATGGGTACTACCGCTGTCAAGAAGCTGGTAGAAGCTCTGGATGACTACATCCCTGAGCCGGAGCGTGCGATCGATCAGCCTTTCCTGATGCCGATCGAGGACGTCTTCTCCATCTCTGGTCGTGGTACTGTTGTGACCGGCCGTGTTGAGCGTGGCGTTATCAAGACTGGTGACGAAGTCGAGATTGTTGGTATTCGTGATACCGTCAAGACCACCTGTACCGGTGTTGAAATGTTCCGCAAGCTGCTGGACGAAGGCCGTGCCGGTGAGAACATTGGTGCACTGCTGCGTGGTACCAAGCGTGACGACGTTGAGCGTGGTCAGGTTCTGGCGGTTCCGGGTTCCATCACTCCGCACACCAAGTTCGAGTGCGAAGTGTACGTTCTGTCCAAAGAAGAAGGTGGTCGTCACACTCCGTTCTTCAAGGGCTACCGTCCGCAGTTCTACTTCCGTACTACCGACGTAACCGGTTCTTGCGAACTGCCGGAAGGTGTGGAAATGGTTATGCCGGGTGACAACGTCAAGATGAGTGTTACCCTGATTGCTCCGATCGCCATGGAAGATGGTCTGCGCTTCGCGATTCGTGAAGGCGGCCGTACCGTTGGTGCCGGCGTAGTCTCCAAGATCATCGAGTAATCTCCTCGTTTGATCAGGAAAAAGGGGCTGATTCTTCAGCCCCTTTTTCTGTTTCAGTCGCAAAGCCTGCCTGACCTGGTCAACCAGCATTGTTGTTGACAGGGTTGGGTATTATGCATACAATGCGGCTCCTTTTTTTGAAGGTCGGCTAACAAGTAGCTGCTACGAGTGGAGTTTGGTGCATCATGCAAAGCCAAAAAATTCGAATCCGGTTGAAGGCGTTTGATTATCGCCTGATCGACCAGTCCACGCAGGAGATCGTCGATACCGCCAAGCGGACCGGCGCTCAGGTGCGTGGCCCTATCCCTCTGCCGACGCGGAAGGAAAAGTACACCGTATTGATCTCTCCGCACGTCAACAAGGACGCGCGCGATCAGTATGAAATTCGTACGCATAAGCGTTTGCTCGACATCGTTGAGCCGACGGAAAAGACAGTAGATGCTCTGATGAAACTGGACCTGGCAGCAGGTGTAGACGTTCAGATCAGCCTCGGCTAATACCGCCCGGTATTAGTCTGTGTAACTGTCATAAGGCCATAGAGGGTGAGAGCCCCGTACACTTAAGAGGTGAAACATGGCAATTGGTGTTGTCGGTCGTAAGGCCGGTATGACCCGTATTTTTACGGAAGATGGGCAGGCGCTGCCCGTAACGGTAATCGAGGTTGAGCCCAACCGCATTACCCAACTGAAAACTCTTGAAAGCGATGGCTACCGCGCCGTACAGGTGACAGTCGGTACTCGTCGTTCCTCTCGTGTTACCAAGAGCGAAGCGGGCCATTTTGCCAAGGCTGGCGTTGAAGCCGGTCGTGGTATGTGGGAATTCCGTCTTGCTGATGGCGAAGGTGAAGACCTGGCCGCCGGTGGCGAAATTACAGCTTCTGTATTTGAGGACGGTCAGGTGGTTGATGCCATCGGTCAGTCCAAGGGTAAAGGCTTCCAGGGCGGCGTAAAGCGCTGGAACTTCTCAATGCAGGACGCCACTCACGGTAACTCTCTGTCTCACCGTGCTCCGGGTTCCATTGGTCAGAACCAGACTCCGGGCAAGGTATTCAAGGGCAAAAAGATGGCGGGCCAGATGGGTAACGCTCAGGTAACTGTGCAGAACCTGAAGATCGTCCGTGTCGACGCCGAGCGCAACCTGCTGCTGGTAAGTGGTGCCGTTCCCGGCGCAACTGGCGGCGATGTTGTCATCAAGCCTGCAGTTAAAGCCTGAGGAGCGGTGCGATGGAATTGACTATTACAGGTAGCGGCAAAGGAATTTCTGTTTCCGACGCCGCATTCGCCAAAGATTTTAACGAGTCGCTGGTTCACCAGGTTGTGACTGCCTACATGGCAGGCGCCCGCCAGGGTACCAAGGCTCAGAAGACGCGTTCCGAAGTAAGCGGCGGCGGTAAGAAGCCATGGCGTCAGAAGGGCACCGGTCGTGCCCGAGCTGGTACCATCCGCAGCCCGATCTGGCGCTCCGGTGGCGTTACCTTTGCTGCCAAGCCCCGTGGCTTCGAGCAGAAGGTTAACCGCAAAATGTACCGCGCAGCGATGCGCTCCATTTTTTCCGAGCTGGTTCGCCAGGAGCGTCTGGTTGTTGTTGACGACATGAACGTTGACAGCCCGAAGACCAAGGCATTCAACGCCAAGCTGAAGGACATCGGTGTGACCAATGCGCTGATTCTGTCCGACAACGTCGAGCAGAACCTGCACCTGGCCTCACGCAACATCCCGCACGTTGATGTGCGTGATATTGCTGGTCTGGATCCGGTTAGCCTGGTTGCCTTCGAGAAGGTCGTTGTGACCGTTCCCGCTCTGAAGAAGATCGAGGAGATGCTGGGATGAATCAGGAACGTATTTACAAGGTCCTGCTTGGACCGCACGTATCGGAAAAAGCGTCTCTGGCAGCAGAGCGTGGTCAGGTTGTGTTTCGTGTAGCACCAGATGCCACCAAGCCCGAGATCAAGAAAGCCGTTGAGCAGCTGTTCAACGTCACCGTAGAAGGTGTTCAGGTTCTGAACCGTAAGGGTAAGCTCAAGCGCACTATCCGCGGGTTCGGCAAGCGTAATGACATTCGTAAGGCTTACGTCAAGCTGGCAGAAGGTCAGGACATCGATTTTCTGGATGTGGAATAAGGTAAAGGGGTCGTAATATGCCGATCGTCAAAACCAAACCAACATCTGCCGGACGCCGTCACGTTGTAAAGCTTTACAACCCGGATCTCCATACTGGGCGCCCCTACGAGCCGTTGGTAGAAAGAAAGAACAAGACGGGTGGTCGTAACAATGTAGGCCGCATCACAACCCGTCACACGGGTGGTGGCCACAAGAAGCACTACCGTGTCATCGATTTCAAGCGGACCAAAGATGGTATCCCGGCGGTCATTGAGCGCCTGGAATACGATCCGAACCGCTCTGCGCACATTGCACTGCTGAAGTATGCCGATGGCGAGCGTCGCTACATTATCGCTCCCAAGGGTATGCAGATCGGTGATCCTGTGCGCTCTGGTATCGACGCGCCAATCAAGGTGGGTAGCACTCTGCCGCTCCGGAACATTCCGGTCGGTTCTGTGATCCACTGCGTCGAACTCAAGCCTGGCAAAGGTGCACAGCTGGCTCGCTCTGCGGGCGCATCCGTACAGCTGGTTGCCCGGGAAGGTGCATATGCCACCATCCGCCTGCGCTCAGGTGAAATGCGTAAGGTGCTTGTAGATTGCCGTGCAACGCTGGGTGAAGTATCCAACAGCGAGCACAGCCTCAAGCAGCTTGGTAAAGCGGGTGCATCACGTTGGCGCGGCAAACGGCCAACAGTACGTGGTGTTGCTATGAACCCAGTTGACCACCCGCATGGTGGTGGTGAAGGGCGTACCTCTGGCGGGCGTCACCCGGTTACTCCGTGGGGTGTTCCGACCAAAGGGCATAAGACTCGTAAGAACAAGCGTACTGACAAGATGATAGTACGTCGTCGTTCGGCCAAGTAAACGACTACATAGAGGTAATTGCTGTGCCACGTTCTTTGAAGAAAGGTCCTTTTATAGACCTGCATCTGTTGAAGAAGGTCGAGGCAGCTCTGGAAGCTAACGACAAGCGGCCGATCAAAACCTGGTCCCGCCGGTCAACAGTCTTTCCAGAGATGGTAGGCCTGACCATTGCAGTCCACAACGGCAAGCAGCACGTGCCGGTTTATGTCACCGAAGATATGGTTGGACATAAGCTGGGTGAGTTCGCGGCAACGCGTACTTATCGTGGTCATGCGGCCGACAAGAAAGCTAAACGCTGATTCTGAGGTAATCGAAATGGAAGTAGCAGCCAAGTACAAGGGCGCTCGCCTCTCAGCTCAGAAAGCACGTCTTGTCGCTGACCAAGTACGCGGCAAGGCTGTTGAGGACGCCCTGAACATTCTGACTTTCAGCCCGAAGAAGGCGGCGGTCGTGATCAAGAAAGCTCTTGAGTCCGCCATCGCCAACGCTGAGCACAACGAAGGTCTGGACGTTGACGAACTGCGGGTTTCCACCGTCATGGTGGATGAGGGTCCGACGCTCAAGCGAATCAAAGCTCGAGCCAAGGGGCGCGCTGACCGTATTTTCAAGCGCACCTGCCATATCACCGTCAAGGTCGCCGACAAGTAGGAGATGCTCAGATGGGTCATAAAGTAAATCCAACCGGCATTCGCCTGGGTGTGATCAAAGAGCACAACTCAGTCTGGTATGCCGACAAAAAGGAATACTCCAAGAACCTGCTGAATGACATTCAGGTTCGTGAGTTCCTCGACAAGCGTCTGGTTAAGGCGTCTGTCAGCAAGATTGTGATCGAGCGCCCTGCTCAGAACGCCCGTATCACGATCCATACTGCCCGTCCCGGTATTGTTATCGGTAAGAAGGGTGAAGATGTTGATCGTCTGCGTCGCGAAGTCAGCGACATGATGGGTGTGCCTGTGCACATCAACATCGAAGAAGTCCGCAAGCCGGACCTCGATGCCCGCCTGGTAGCGCAAAACGTTGCCGGCCAGCTGGAGCGTCGTGTGATGTTCCGTCGCGCTATGAAGCGTGCGGTACAGAACGCCATGCGCCAGGGTGCCAAGGGTATCAAGATCCAGGTAGGCGGTCGTCTCGGGGGTGCTGAAATCGCGCGTTCCGAGTGGTATCGCGAAGGTCGTGTTCCTCTGCACACTCTGCGTGCAGATATTGATTACGCAACCTACGAAGCGCATACCACTTACGGCGTAATCGGCGTCAAGGTATGGATCTTCAAAGGTGAGATTCTTGGTGGTATGGAGCAGGTCCGTGCTGACAAGAAAGCCTCTGGGAAGAAAGGTTCTAAGTAAAGGGGCACTCTTATGCTGCAACCAAAACGCACCAAATTCCGCAAGGTAATGAAAGGCCGTAACACCGGTCTTGCTCACCGCGCCAACAAGGTGAGCTTCGGTGAATACGGATTGAAGGCGACCAGTCGTGGGCGTATAACTGCGCGCCAGATTGAGGCGGCACGTCGTACCATGACTCGCCGCATCAAGCGGGGCGGAAAGATCTGGATCCGGATTTTCCCGGACAAGCCGATCTCCAGCAAGCCGCTTGAAGTTCGAATGGGTAAAGGTAAAGGTTCTGTCGAGTATTGGGTGGCTGAAATCCAGCCAGGCCGCATGCTCTACGAGATGGAAGGCGTTGCTGAAGACGTAGCACGCGATGCGTTCACTCTCGCCGCGGCCAAACTGCCGGTACAGACCACCTTTGTAACGAGGACGGTGATGTGATGAAAGCAACAGAGCTGCGTGAAAAGTCAGTCGAGGAGCTGAACAAAGAGCTGATCGACCTCCTGAAGGAGCAGTTCAACCTGCGCATGCGTAAGGCGACAGGTCAGCTGAATCAGTCTCACCTTCTCGGCAAGGTGAAGCGCGACATCGCTCGCGTGAAAACAGTATTGAACGAAAAGGCAGGACAGTGACATGACCGAAGCTACCCAAACTGCCAGAACTCTGAGCGGCAAGGTCGTGAGCAACAAGATGGAGAAATCCATCGTGGTGCTGGTCGAGCGTCAGGTGAAACACCCGCTGTACGGTAAGTACATGAAGCGTTCAACCAAGATCCACGCTCACGATGAGAGCAATCAGTGCAACATCGGTGACACTGTGACCATTCAGGAAACCCGTCCGGTCTCCAAGACCAAGAGCTGGGCCCTGGTGGAAGTCACTGAACGTGCATCCAAGGTGTAATTCGCCCGGAGAACAACCATGATTCAGACTCAAACAATGCTTGAAGTCGCGGATAACAGCGGTGCGCGTCAGGTGATGTGCATCAAGGTCCTGGGCGGTTCACACCGGCGTTATGCCAGCGTTGGGGATATCATCAAGGTGACCGTCAAGGAAGCCATTCCCCGCGGTAAGGTGAAGAAAGGCCAGGTCCTGAAAGCTGTCGTGGTGCGCACTCGTAAGGGTGTTCGCCGTCCCGACGGTTCGCTGATCCGTTTCGACGGAAACGCGGCAGTACTTCTGAACAATCAGGACGCTCCTATCGGTACCCGTATCTTCGGACCGGTTACCCGTGAACTGCGTAATGAGAAGTTCATGAAAATTATCTCACTGGCACCCGAAGTACTTTAAAGGACCAGAGGCCGGTTATGAAAAAGATCAAACGAGATGACGAAGTAATCGTCACCACGGGGAAAGACAAAGGCAAACGTGGTAAAGTCCTGAAGGTTCAGGACGATGGCCGCATGGTTGTTTCAGGGATCAATATGATCAAGAAGCACACCAAGCCGAACCCGATGCTGGGCACCCCAGGTGGCATCGTCGAAAAAGAAGCACCTATCCAGGCTTCCAACGTGGCTATTTTTAATCCGCAGACCGGCAAAGCCGATCGCGTAGGCTTCCAGATCAAGGAAGACGGCGCGAAAGTGCGGATCTTCAAGTCCACGAATGAAGCTGTCGATAACCAGTAAGCGGTGGTGGTTACGATGCTTAACATGAAAGAGCAGTACAGTAAGGAAGTGGTACCCGCCCTGCAGAAAGAGTTCAGCTACAAGAACATCATGCAGGTGCCGCGTATCGAAAAGATCACCCTTAACATGGGTGTCGGCGAAGCGGTTGGTGACAAGAAGCTGATTGAAAATGCCGTGGCGGATCTTGAGCGCCTGGCAGGTCAGAAAGCCGTTGTTACCAAGGCACGTAAATCCGTTGCGGGTTTCAAGATCCGTGAAGGTTGGCCTATCGGCTGTAAGGTTACCCTGCGCGGCGAGCGTATGTGGGACTTCTTTGATCGCCTGGTTCACATTGCGGTTCCCCGCATTCGTGACTTCCGGGGTCTGAATCCCAAGTCGTTCGACGGTCGTGGTAACTACAGCATGGGTGTGCGTGAGCAGATCATTTTCCCAGAGATCGAGTACGACAAAGTCGACAAGATCCGTGGTCTGGACATCACCATTACCACCACTGCCGGTACCGACGATGAAGGTCGCGAACTGTTGAAAGCCTTCGGCTTTCCGTTCAAGAAATAAGGAACGAGTGTAATGGCTAAGGTTTCCATGAAAAACCGTGAGCTCAAGCGCGAAAAGACCGTTGCAAAGTTTGCAGCGAAGCGTGCCGAGCTCAAGGCGATTATCAAGAACCCGAATACCAGCGATGAAGAGCGTTGGGATGCACAGATGAAGCTTCAGCAGCTTCCTCGCGATGCTTCCCCCTCACGTCTTCGTAATCGTTGCCAGGTGACTGGTCGTCCCCACGGCGTTCTGCGCAAGTTCGAGCTGTCACGGATCAAGCTCCGTGAATACGGCATGCGCGGTGACGTTCCGGGCCTGACCAAGGCAAGCTGGTAAGATAGGCATCCTGACTTCGGTCAGGTGCCTGTTGGTAAGCGGTGCGGCAAGCCGCTGCACAACTAAAAAGATCAGGAGCCTCATACCAATGAGTATGCAAGACACGCTTGCGGATATGTTTACCCGTATCCGTAATGCACAGATGGCATCAAAAGCAGACGTTACGATGCCGTCTTCAAAGATGAAGATCTCCGTAGCCCAGGTCCTCAAGGACGAAGGTTACGTTGACGATTTCTCCGTTTCAGCCGACGCGAAGCCCGAGCTGACGATTACTCTGAAATACTTCGGCGGCAAGCCGGTCATTGAAGAGATCAAGCGGGTCAGCCGTCCGAGTCTGCGCCAGTACAAAGGCGCTGGGGAACTGCCGAAAGTATCCGGTGGTCTGGGAGTCGCGATTGTCTCAACGTCCAAGGGCGTTATGACAGACCGCGCCGCACGAGCTGCTGGCGTGGGTGGCGAAGTCATCTGCACCGTATTCTAGGAGATACACATGTCCAGGGTTGCCAATAATCCTGTCGTGCTGCCTTCCGGTGTTGAGGTTAAGCTGAACGGACAGGAAATTAGTGTGAAGGGTTCCAAGGGAGCGCTTCAAATCACCATTCACCAGGCGGTTGAAGTAAAGCAGGAAGAGAATGTTCTGCGCTTTGCGGCCCGCGATGGTGCTACAAAGTCCCGCGCTCTTGCTGGTACTACTCGTGCACTGGTCAACAACATGGTGACCGGTGTTTCAACAGGCTGGGAACGTAAACTCCAGCTGACGGGCGTAGGTTACCGTGCCCAGGCGCAAGGTAAGAAGCTCAATCTGACACTGGGTTTTTCTCACCCGGTCGAGTACGAGCTGCCCGAGGGGATTACCGCAGAAACTCCGTCCAATACGGAAGTTGTGATTCGCGGTATCGACAAGCAACAGGTTGGCCAGGTCGCTGCGGAAGTCCGCGCGTTCCGTCCGCCCGAGCCTTATAAGGGTAAGGGTGTTCGTTATGCGGATGAGCAGGTCAGACGCAAAGAAGCCAAGAAGAAATAAGGCGGGACTATGAGCGCGAATAACGAAAGATTGCGTCGCGCACGCAAAGTGCGCATGAAGATCCGTGAACTGGGTACCAATCGTCTGTGCGTTCACCGCACACCGCGTCACATGTACGCCCAGGTCACGACTGCAGACGGCAGCAAAGTGCTGGCTTCTGCCTCCACGTTGGATAAGGAACTGCGCCAGGGTGCAACCGGTAACGTGGACGCTGCCAAGAAGGTTGGTCAGCTGATTGCTGAGCGTGCCAAGGCAGCAGGTGTTGAGCAGGTTGCTTTTGACCGCTCCGGTTACCGTTATCACGGCCGTATTCAGGCTCTGGCCGACGCAGCCCGTGAAGCTGGCTTGCAATTCTAAGAGGTGGAGAAGATGAGCGTTAACGAACAGAAGGCGCCTGAGCTCCAGGAGAAGCTGGTCCAGGTCAATCGTGTCGCCAAGGTTGTTAAAGGTGGCCGTATTTTCGCCTTCACCGCACTGACAGTAGTGGGTGATGGTAAAGGTCGCGTTGGTTTCGGTCGTGGCAAGGCGCGTGAAGTGCCGGTCGCCATCCAGAAGGCCATGGAAGCTGCACGCAAGAACATGGTAGAAGTTCCGCTTGACGGCACTACCCTGCAATACCCGGTTAAGGCTCAGCATGGCGGCTCTAAGGTCTACATGCAGCCAGCTTCCGAAGGTACTGGTATCATCGCCGGCGGTGCGATGCGTGCGGTACTGGAAGTGGCGGGTGTTCAGAACGTACTGTCCAAGTGTTACGGGTCTACCAACCCGGTGAACGTGGTACGTTCCACCATCAAGGGTCTCCAGGCAACTCAAGCGCCTGAAGATATTGCAGCCAAGCGCGGTAAGACCGTGGAAGAGATTCTGGGTTGAAGTCATGGCGAACGCAAAAACGATCAAAGTAACTCTGACCCGCAGCCCCATCGGCTGCCAGCCCAAGCACAAGCTGTGCGTCAAGGGCCTGGGTCTTCGTAAAATCGGTCACACCGTGGAAGTGGAAGATACTCCGTCTATCCGCGGCATGATCAACCGGGTTGATTACCTGGTTCGGGTTGAGGAGAACTAAGATGCGTCTGAACGAACTTAGTCCGGAACCCGGTTCACGCCAGGCACCCAAGCGTGTCGGTCGTGGTATCGGTAGCGGTCTCGGTAAAACCGGCGGTCGTGGTCACAAAGGTCTGAAATCCCGTTCCGGCGGCAGCGTAGCGCCCGGTTTCGAGGGTGGTCAGCAGCCGTTGGCCCGTCGTCTGCCGAAGTTTGGTTTCACCTCCCGTCAGCAGCGTTACGTTGCAGAAATTCGCCTGAACGAACTGGCGAAGGTTGAAGGCGATGTGGTGGATCTGGAAGCCCTGAAGAAGGCGGACATCATTCGCGGGGAAATTCGCGAAGCCAAGGTTATCTTGTCTGGTGAATTGAGCCGGCCGGTAACCGTGAAGGGACTTCGGGTAACCAAAGGCGCGCGCGAGGCAATTTCTGCCGCGGGTGGTAAAGTCGAAGACTAAGGCGAGTCGAGGACTAAATGGCCAAGAACGCATCATTGCCTGCGGGCGCGGGTAAAGGACTGGCAGAGCTGCGATCGCGGCTCTGGTTTGTCTTCCTGGCATTGCTGGTGTACCGGATTGGTGCCCACATCCCGGTGCCGGGTATCAACCCCGACCGTCTGGCGGCACTGTTTGAACAGAACCAGGGCACAATCCTGAGCATGTTCAACATGTTTTCCGGTGGTGCGCTTGAGCGCATGAGTATCTTCGCTCTCGGTATCATGCCGTATATTTCGGCCTCTATTATCATGCAGCTCATGACTGCGGTCAGCCCGCAGCTTGAGCAGCTGAAAAAAGAAGGCGAAGCTGGTCGTCGAAAGATCAGCCAGTACACGCGGTATGGTACGGTTATCCTTGCCCTGGTTCAGGGTTTTGGTATTTCTGTCGGCCTGGCATCACAAGGTGTCACCTTCAATGACAGCTTCAGCTTCCACTTCGTGGCGGTTGTGTCGTTCGTAAGTGGCGCCGTGTTCATGATGTGGCTTGGCGAGCAGATCACCGAGCGGGGTGTCGGTAACGGCATTTCTCTCTTGATCTTCGCCGGTATTGTTGCCGGGTTGCCCGGCGCTATCGGTCAGACGCTCGAGCAGGCCCGTAATGGTGAGATGAGCCTGCTGGTCGTCCTGGGTATTGGCGTTCTTGCGGTCGCTGTCATTGGCTTCGTGGTGTTCATGGAGCGCGGTCAGCGCCGGTTGACGATCAACTACGCCAAGCGGCAACAGGGGCGCCGGGTGTTTGCTCAGCAGTCCAGCCATTTGCCTTTGAAGGTGAACATGGCGGGTGTCATTCCGCCGATCTTCGCCTCATCCATTCTGCTGTTCCCTGCATCTCTGGGTCAGTGGTTCGGCCAGGGCGAGGGTATGGAATGGTTGAGTGATATCTCCCAGGCCCTGGCGCCAAGCCAGCCGTTGTACATTATCCTGTTTGCGGCAGCAGTGGTTTTCTTCTGCTTCTTCTACACAGCGCTGATGTACAACCCGAAAGAAGTTGCGGATAACCTCAAGCGCTCTGGAGCGTTTATTCCGGGCATTCGTCCTGGTGATCAGACTGCCAAGTATATCGATGGTGTTCTGACCCGTCTGACGCTGTTCGGTGCAATGTACATTGCAGCAGTTTCCCTGTTCCCTCAGTTCCTGATGGTGGCCGGGAATGTTCCGTTCTATCTGGGCGGTACCTCACTGCTGATTGTTGTAGTCGTGGTGATGGATTTCATGGCGCAGGTTCAGTCGCACCTGATGTCCCATCAGTATGAATCACTGATGAAGAAGTCCAATCTCAAGGGCTATGGTCGGAACGGTTAACCCCGTTCCCCTTGAAAACTGGAGTCGACAATGAAAGTACGCGCTTCGGTAAAGAAAATTTGCCGTAACTGCAAAGTAATTCGTCGCAATGGCTCGGTACGAGTCATTTGCTCGGAGCCTCGTCACAAGCAACGCCAGGGCTGATTCCTGAAGGGATCCTTCCTGACATTGTAGGGTTTCGAAATGATGGCGCTTGACTCCATGCGGGGTCAGGCGCTATTATTTCGCGCCCTTTTTGTGGCGGAAAATTCACACAGCAAAGCTTTGAACGCGGAGTAATTTGGATGGCACGTATAGCCGGTGTCAATATACCCGATCACAAACATGCTGTTGTCTCGCTGACCTACATCTTTGGTGTTGGCAAGACCACAGCCCAGAAGCTTTGCGATGCAACCGGCGTCAAGCCGGACGTCAAGGTCAAAGACCTTAGCGATGAGCAGCTTGAAGCACTTCGTACCGAAGTGGGCAAGGTGTCTGTCGAAGGCGATCTGCGTCGTGAAGTACAGATGAACATCAAGCGTTTGAAGGATCTCGGATGCCACCGTGGTCTGCGTCATCGTCATGGCCTTCCGGTCCGTGGCCAGCGCACCAAGACCAACGCACGCACCCGTAAAGGTCCACGCAAACCTATTCGTAAGTAACAGGTAGGCAAACATGGCAAAGCCAGGTACACGTACCCGTAAAAAGGTGAAAAAGACGGTTGTTGATGGCGTCGCGCACATTCACGCGTCCTTCAACAACACTATCGTGACCATTTCTGACCGTCAGGGCAACGTCCTGTCCTGGGCCACCTCCGGTGGTTCCGGTTTCCGTGGGTCACGCAAGAGTACACCTTTTGCTGCGCAGGTAGCAGCTGAAAGAGCCGGTAATGCGGCTGCTGAATACGGCCTTAAAAACCTGGACGTAGAGGTTAAGGGTCCTGGGCCCGGACGTGAATCTGCAGTTCGCGCGCTGAACGCGTGTGGCTACAAGATCACCAACATCACAGATGTGACGCCGATTCCCCACAACGGCTGTCGTCCGCCCAAGAAGCGCCGCGTCTAACACAGGAGACAGTGAATTATGGCTCGTTATATAGGCCCGAAGTGCAAGCTGTCTCGTCGTGAAGGGACAGATCTTTTTCTGAAGAGCGGTGTTCGCGCGCTCGATTCAAAGTGCAACATCGAGACTCCGCCGGGTATGCACGGCGCGCGTCGCGGTCGTCTGTCCGAGTACGGCGTACAGCTTCGTGAAAAACAGAAAGTTCGTCGTATCTACGGCGTTCTCGAGAAGCAGTTCCGCAACTATTACAAAGAGGCCGCCCGAGGCAAGGGTGCAACTGGTGAAAACCTGCTGCAACTTTTGGAAGGCCGTCTTGATAACGTTGTATACCGCATGGGCTTTGGTTCCACCCGTGCAGAAGCCCGTCAGCTCGTCTCTCACAAGGCGATCCTGGTTAACGACAAGTCGGTGAACATCCCGTCTTACCAGGTCCGTCCGGGTGATGTTGTGAGCGTGCGTGAGAAGGCGAAGAACCAGCTGCGTGTTAAAGGCGCACTGGATCTGTCTGCAAGCCGTGCACCGGTGAGCTGGGTAGAGGTCGACGCCAACAAGATGTCCGGCGTTTACAAGTCAGTACCTGAGCGTACTGAACTGCCGGCCGACATCAACGAGAACCTCATCGTCGAGCTTTACTCCAAGTAAAGCCCAGTTAGCAACGATAGCAGATAGGGGCGTCTATGCAGCGTTCAGTACATGAGTTATTGACACCTCGTACCATTGACGTGAAGGAATCAAGCGCCACGCGTGCCAAGGTTACGCTTGAGCCTCTGGAAAGAGGCTTTGGTCATACCCTGGGCAGTGCACTGCGCCGGATTCTCTTGTCTTCGATGCCGGGCTGCGCCGTGACTGAAGCGCAGATCGACGGTGTCCTGCACGAGTACAGCGCCATTGAGGGTGTCCAGGAAGACGTCATCGAGATTCTTCTGAATCTCAAAGGCGTAGCCGTAAAAATGAACGGTCGGGACGATGCCGAGCTTACGCTCAGCAAGAAAGGCCCGGGCGTTGTGACAGCAGGTGATATCAAGCTGGATCATGACGTCGAGATTGCCAACCCGGAGCACGTGATCTGTCACCTTAGCGAGAATGGTGAAGTGAACATGCGTCTCCGTGTGGCTCGCGGTCGCGGCTATGAGCCGGCAGACCAGCGTGGTCTCGACGAGGACGAAACTCGCGCCATCGGACGTCTGCAGCTGGATGCAACATTCAGCCCGGTTCGTCGCGTGGCTTACGCCGTGGAAAGCGCACGGGTAGAGCAGCGGACCGATCTGGACAAGCTGGTTATCGACCTGGAGACCAATGGCACCATCGACCCGGAAGAAGCGATTCGCCGGGCGGCCACCATCCTCCAGCAGCAACTGGCGGTGTTTGTTGATTTCGATCATGAGAAAGAGCCTGAGCGCGTTGAGGAAGAGGAAGAAATCGATCCTATCCTGCTGCGCCCGGTTGATGATCTGGAATTGACAGTGCGTTCAGCTAACTGCTTGAAGGCTGAGAACATTTACTACATCGGCGATCTTATCCAGCGCACAGAAGTTGAGCTGTTGAAGACGCCTAACCTTGGTAAAAAGTCGCTGACCGAGATCAAGGACGTTTTGGCGTCCCGTGGTCTGTCACTGGGTATGCGTCTTGATAACTGGCCGCCGGCTAGCCTTCGTGGCGACGACCGGGTTCTGGGCGGTTAATCGCCGATTAGTTTAAGGTAAGGAATAAGAGCAATGCGTCATCGTAAGAGTGGTCGTAAGTTCAGCAGGACCAGTGCGCATCGCAAGGCCATGTTCCGTAACATGACTGCGTCACTGGTTGAACACGAGCTGATCAAAACAACGCTGCCGAAAGCCAAAGAGCTTCGTCGGGTAGCTGAGCCTTTGATCACGCTTTCCAAGAATGATTCGGTCGCGAATCGTCGTCTGGCGTTCTCACGCCTGCGTGACGATGCAGCGGTTGCCAAGCTGTTTGATGAGCTGGGCCCCCGTTACAGCGAGCGTCCGGGTGGATACCTTCGTATCCTGAAGTGTGGCTTCCGTGCCGGCGACAATGCCCCGATGGCATTTGTTGAGCTGGTTGGTCGTCCGCTGGATATTGAAGCGGAAGAGGTGGACGAAGACGAGGATTAATTTCTTCGGCTTTGGCCAACCACAGAAAAACCGGGTTCCGTGAGGGCCCGGTTTTTTTGTGTCTGGGTTTTAGGAAATTGGTAGCCTTCGCGGTTGGGTGGCTGGCAAGGGGGTGGGGGTTTATTTTCTTTGGAAAAATAACTCGCTTCGCTCAGACATCTTTTTCCGGCATAAAATAAACCCCCACCCCCTTGCCGACAGAGCTATTCATTGCCCGCCAATTACTTTGTCAGCATGGGCTTGAGGTAACGTCCTGTGTGGGAAGCGGCGTTCTCTGCTACTTCCTCCGGGGTTCCCTCTGCAATGATCTGGCCGCCACCAGAGCCGCCTTCTGGGCCCAGATCGACGATCCAGTCTGCGGTCTTGATGACGTCCAGGTTGTGCTCGATCACCACGATGGTGTTGCCGTGGTCGCGGAGCCTCTCCAGGACATTCAGAAGCTGCTGGATGTCGTAGAAGTGCAGGCCGGTGGTGGGCTCGTCAAGAATGTAGAGCGTTTTGCCGGTGTCCCGTTTGGACAGTTCTTTGGCAAGTTTGACCCGCTGTGCTTCGCCACCGGAGAGGGTCACGGCGCTCTGGCCGAGGCGGATGTAGGACAGGCCGACGTCGATCAGGGTTTGGAGTTTGCGGGCGATGAAGGGGACCGCATCGAAGAACTCACGTCCCTCTTCCACGGTCATTTCCAGCACTTCGTTGATGTTCTTGCCCTTGTACCGGACTTCCAGGGTTTCGCGGTTGTAGCGTTTGCCCTTGCAAACATCGCAGGGTACGTAGACGTCTGGCAGGAAGTGCATTTCTACCTTGATCACGCCGTCGCCCTGGCAGGCTTCGCAGCGGCCGCCCTTGACGTTGAAGGAGAATCGGCCGGGCTTGTAACCCCGTGAGCGGGCTTCCTGGGTTCCGGCGAACAGTTCCCTGATCGGCGTGAACAGTCCTGTGTAGGTCGCGGGGTTGGAACGCGGTGTGCGGCCGATGGGGCTCTGGTCGATATCGATGACCTTGTCCAGATGGTCGAGCCCCTTGAGTGACTGGTAGGGCGCGTGGTTCAGACTGGTGGCCTTGTTGAGTTTCGCGGCGGCGACCGGATACAGGGTGCTGTTGATCAGCGTGGACTTGCCGGACCCGGACACGCCGGTGATGCAGGTCATGATGCCCAGAGGCAGGTTCAGGGTTACATCTTTCAGGTTGTTACCGGTAGCACCAGCAAGGGTCACTGATTTTCCGCCGCCTTTGTTCCGCGTACTGGGTACGGCTATCTCCCGGCTGCCTTTGAGGTATTGGCCAGTCAGAGAATCCGGGTTGTCGATAATCTGTTGAGGCGTGCCCTGGCCGATGATGTGGCCGCCGTGGACGCCGGCGCCCGGGCCGATATCAATCACATGGTCGGCGGCTCGAATGGCGTCTTCATCGTGCTCGACGACAATTACCGTATTGCCCAGATCACGCAGGTGGGTGAGGGTGGCCAGCAGGCGGTCATTGTCCCGCTGGTGGAGCCCGATGGAGGGTTCGTCGAGGATGTACATGACGCCTACCAGTCCGGCGCCGATCTGGCTCGCCAGGCGAATACGCTGGGCTTCGCCCCCGGAGAGGGTGTCGGCGCTTCGCTCCAGGGTGAGGTACTCCAACCCCACGTTCACCAGGAACTGGAGCCTTTGACGGACTTCTTTCAGAATTTTCTCGGCAATTTCGCCCTTCCGGCCCGGTAGGGCGAGGGTTTCGAAGTAATCATGGGCCTCGCCAACCGGCAGATGGGTAACGTCCGAAATATTGTGTTCTTCAATAAACACATGGCGGGCGCTACGGCGCAGACGGGAACCCCCGCACTCCTTGCAGGGCTGTGTGCTGAGGTTGCGAGCCAGTTCCTCTCGCATGCTTTGAGAGTCAGTTTCACGGTAGCGCCGCTCAAGGTTGGGAAGAATGCCCTCGAATGGGTGGGCCTTTTCCATGATATGGCCACGGGAGTTCACATAGCGAAAAGGAATGTCTTCTTTCCCCGAGCCGAACAGCAGTACATTTCGGAAATCCTCGGGAAGGTCCGCCCAGGCCGTTTCCAGGTCAATACCGTAGTGATCTGCCACGCTGCCCAGCATCTGGAAGTAGTAGACGGCCCGGCGATCCCAGCCCTTGATGGCGCCCGATGCCAGAGTGGCCTCTGGGTGCTGGACGATTTTCTCCGGATCGAAGAATTGTTTGACGCCAAGCCCGTCGCAGGTAGGGCAGGCGCCTGCGGGATTGTTAAACGAAAACAGTTTTGGCTCGAGTTCGCTCAGGGCGTAGCCGCATTGGGTGCAAGCGTAACGGGCGGAGAATGTGTGTTCTTCGCCTTCACCGGTCATCGGCGCTACCAGGGCGATTCCGTCCGCGAGGTGCAGCGCCGTTTCAAAGCTTTCTGCCAGGCGCTGTTCAAGGCCCGGCTTTACCTTGAATCGATCAACGACCACATCAATCTGGTGCTTGCGTTTCTTGTCCAGGGCCGGCACATCGTCAATATCGTAAACCGTGCCATCCACCCTCAGGCGGATGAAGCCCTGGCTGCGCATGGTTTCGATAACCTGCAGGTGTTCGCCCTTCCGGTCCCGTATCACCGGCGCGAGGATCATCAATTTGCTGTCCTCCGGCATGGCCACCACCTGATCCACCATCTGGCTGATGGTCTGAGCTTCCAGGGGCTGGCCATGGTCTGGGCATCTAGGCTCACCGGCACGGGCAAAGAGCAGGCGCAGGTAATCGTATATTTCGGTGATGGTACCAACGGTCGAGCGCGGGTTGTGGGAGGTGGATTTCTGCTCAATGGAGATGGCGGGCGACAGACCTTCGATGTGGTCTACGTCCGGCTTTTCCATCATCGAAAGAAACTGGCGGGCATAGGTGGAAAGCGATTCTACATAGCGGCGCTGTCCTTCCGCATAAAGCGTATCGAACGCAAGGGACGATTTCCCGGAGCCGGAAAGGCCGGTGATCACTATCAGCTTGTCCCGTGGCATATCCAGGTCGATGTTTTTCAGGTTGTGGGTACGTGCCCCTTTGATCTGGATATGGTCCATAACACCTCGCTCGGATAAAAAACGAAAATTATACCGCGTTGGGTCGGCTGCGGCGAAAATGATCCCCGGATCAGCATCACGCGACCTGTCCCCCGTCAGCGCCCCTTCTGCTACAATGCGCCGCCTGCGAAGGGTATCTGCCCTCAATCTGACCGCTTTCAACCCCGGCTGAGGTACGTAATTGCCATGAACGCGCTGGAAAAACGCTCCGTACTCGCACTGGCGTCCGTCTACGCCATGCGCATGCTCGGACTGTTCATGGTGCTGCCGGTGTTCATGCTGCTTGGTGAAGATCTCAAAGATGCGACGCCGGCCCTGCTCGGTTTTGCCATAGGGGCATACGGCCTCAGCCAGGCCCTGTTGCAGATTCCCTTTGGCATGCTGTCTGATCGGGTCGGTCGTAAGCGCATGATCTACATCGGGCTCGTACTGTTTGCCGCGGGCAGTTTGCTGGCCGGGGCCACGGACTCCATATACGTTGTGATTGCCGGTCGGATTCTTCAGGGTGCCGGCGCTATCGCCAGTGTTCTGATGGCGTTGCTCAGTGACCTGACCCGTGAAGAGGAGCGGACCAAGGCCATGGCGACCGTTGGAGTCACGATTGGTCTGTCGTTCTCGGTCTCCCTGGTGCTCGGCCCCCTTCTTGGGGCCTGGTGGGGGCTGTCCGGAATCTTCTACGCGACCGCAGCGCTGGCAATAGTGGCGCTGGTGATCGTCAACCGCCTGGTCCCGACGCCGCATCAGCACAAGACGAGCCCCGATACCCATCCTGCCAGGGACATGCTGGGCCGTGTGCTTTCAGACGGTCGTCTTCTCCGGTTGGATTTCGGCATCTTTGCCCTGCACCTGGTGCTCACCGCCCTGTTCCTGGTCTTTCCCTCCATGCTGCAGGAGCAGTTTGGTCTTGCCAGCAGGTCACACTGGTGGTTCTACCTGAGCGTGATGATTACGTCTTTCTTTGCCATGGTGCCGTTCATCATCATCGGCGAGAAAAAGCGTCGGATGAAGCCGGTGCTGTGCGGGGCGATTGCGTTACTGACGTTGGCTACTGCCGGGTTTACTGGTGTGTCCGGCAGCCTGGTTGCAGCCTGGGCCGTGCTGTTTTTCTTCTTCATGGCCTTCAATCTGCTTGAAGCCAGCCTGCCATCACTAATCAGCAAAGAGGCACCGGCGGCAAGCAAAGGGACAGCGATGGGGGTCTATTCCACGTCCCAATTCATGGGTGCGTTTCTGGGCGGCGCCCTGGGCGGCTATCTGCTGGAGAGTGGCGGAATCCAGGGTGTACTCTGGTTCATGGTGGTGGTGCTTGGTCTCTGGTTACTGGTGGCGCTTACTATGCCAGCGCCCGGCCACACCACCAGTTTCGTGGTACAGTTGCAGCAGGTAATGAGCAACCAGTACGACGATATTGATGACAATCTCCGTCGCCTTCCCGGCGTTCAGGATGTGGTGATTGTTGAAGAGGCTGCCACTGCCTATCTTAAGGTGGATCGTCAGCAATTTGATGAGGCGTTACTTGCGGACTTTTCCTTTGTCCGGCAGGCTAAACATTCTTGAAATCCGGAGGCCCGCACGGAACGCGGGAGTCCCTGAAAAAAGAGTCAGGAGCAGAGCATGGCACGAGGCGTAAACAAAGTAATTCTGATCGGTAACCTGGGACAGGACCCGGATACCCGCTACACCCCTAACGGTAATGCCGTTGTGAACCTGAATCTGGCAACAGACGAAAGCTACAAGGATCGTCAGACCGGGCAATTGGTGCCGAAAACCGAATGGCACCGGGTTGTCATGTTCGGCAAGATCGCCGAAGTGGCGGGCCAGTATCTGCGCAAGGGCTCGAAGGTCTACATTGAGGGCAAGCTGCAGACGCGCAAATGGCAGAACAAGGAAGGTCAGGATGTCTACACCACCGAGGTTGTGGTGGATATCAACGGCCAGATGCAGATGCTCGACAGCCGTGGCGGCGAAGGCGGTATGAACCAGGGCGCCCCGGCAGGGCGGCCTCAGCAGTCCGGCTATAATGCCCCGGCGGGCCAACAGAACAACCCGCCACCGCAGTCTGGTGGTTACAGCAATCAGCCGTCGCAGGGCAGCATGCCCGAGCCGGTAGACGACTTTGACGATGACATTCCGTTCTAAATTTCCCGTGAACAGAAACGGAATCTGAGCATCCAAAGTGACTTAAGCCCCCGCCTCGCGGGGGCTTTTTGTTACTGGTTTGCAAAAACGGTGTGAAATTGGCCAAAAAAACGTGGAGTTACGTTCGCTTTCTCATCTATCATGTCATTCGATGTAAAAAGCGCCTGTTTTTTAGGCAGCATAATAATAGCTTGATGCTGGCGAGTTGGCTTCGGATCCTTTTTTAACGGACTCCATGACAAAGATACCAATCTTCAAAAGACTGACGGGTCTGTTCGGACGTTCCGGGGCTCGCCTGCGGGTAAGTCTTGAAATTCGTCCCGACGGTATTGCCTGGGCGGAATCGGGGCGGCCGGATGCCGGTAGGTGGGGGTTCATTGATTGCCTCCCTGCGAGGCGTCAGGCGGCACTGGTTGAACTAGTCGACAAGCACGGCTGGTCGGGTGCAGCGACAACGCTCGTGCTGCCTCTGGACCAGTATCAGGTTTTCCAGATGGATCGCCCGGAAGGCGTCGAGGAATCGGAGCTGGGGGATGCCCTCAAGTGGAAACTTAAGGATTTTCTCGATTTCAGCCCGTCCGACGCGGTTTCTGATGTTTTCCCGTTTCCGAAAGACGCATCCCGGGGCCGTGGCGAACTGGTCAACGTGGTCGCCGCCAGAAAAGTTCTGGTCTCTGAACTGGTTCGGCTGGTTCAGGAAGCCGGCCTGGAACTGGAGCGCATTGATATCGCCGAGCTCGCGTTGCGAAATCTGGTATGCAGGCTGGATGAAAACCGGCGTGGTGCAGCGCTGGTCCACCTGAAAGAAAACTACGGCCAAATGGTGATCTGCAAGGACAACACGCTGTACTTGTCCCGCCGGCTTGATGTGACTTCCGAAGATCTTCGAGATGCCGCCCGGCAGGAGTCGGCGGTGCAATCACTGGCGCTGGAGATGCAGCGTTCACTGGACTATTACGAAAGCCAGTTGGGCCAGGTGCCGCCGGCAATGATCCACCTCGTTGCCCGTGACAGCGTGCTTCCTCTTGCCTCGATGCTTTCTTCCTATGTGGCCGCCGGCCTTGAAACCCTCGATTGGCGTGCCCTGGGCTTTGAGTCCGATCTGGACAGTCGTTGCCTGCCGGCCTGGAGTGCGGGCTTGCCGTTGCCGGAGGGCGGGCGTCCATGATCCAGCAGGTCAATCTCTACACTGACGAGCTGCGTCCGAGAAAGGAAAGACTCCAGGCTGGAATGGCGGTTGGTATTCTGGTTGTCGGAGTGGTGCTGGTTGCGTTCGTGGCTGGTTTCCTGACTTACAAGAATTCGGTGATGGCAAACAAGGCCTCACGCCTTGATCAGCAGAACCAGCAGCTTGAACAGGCTGTGGCGCAGCTTTCTGCCGCGGTTCAAGCCCGTCAGCCGGATGCCGAAGTGAAGGAGGCTCTGGAGCGCGTCACCCAGACCCTCGCGCGCCGCCAGCGATTACTGGAACGGGTGGAAAGCCTGGTGCTTTCCGAGGACCGCAATTTCTCGCCACAGCTGGCAGCATTGGCCCGACAGATCCCGGAAGATGTCTGGCTGACAGGCGTTATCCTGGAGTCAGGCCCGGACAGAGTCACTATCGAAGGGCGTAGCCGCGAAGGCGCTCTGGTGCCTCTGTACCTTGAAAATCTGGGCGAGGAACCAGCGTTTACGGGACGAACCTTTGGTGTGTTCCGATTGTCACGCCCGGAGGAAGGCCGCTGGATTGACTTTCATGTTTCAAGCGAGCGTGACGGGGAGGGTAACTGATGGCGGACGCACCCAACACCTCTCTTGCCCGGGCTGCGCAGTGGTATAACCTGCGACCGATTCGTGAGCGGGCCCTGATTCTGCTGACTGCACTCGTGCTGGTTGTGGTGCTGGTCTGGGAGCTTGGGGTTACGCCATTACAGCAACGACACCAGAGTCTGGAGAATCGGATCCAGACGCTTTCCGCTAGCCGGGACGACCTGCTGGCGCAGCAGCAGACGCTCAATCAGCAACTTGCCACCGATCCCTCCAGGGAAATGCGGGATCAGTTAAATGCCCGGCAGCAGAGACTGGAGCGGCTCAATCAGCAGATCGCGGAGACCACCGGGCAACTGATCGCGCCCAGGGCGATGGTGGCGCTGTTGCGGGATATTCTGGCCGCCCAGGATGCACTGGAGCTGAAGGCTCTGGAGCTACAGACTCCGACCCCGGTTTTCGCTCCGGATGACCCCGATCAATCCTCACAGGAGCAGGCAGAGGCGGCGCAACCACTGCTTTATGCCCATGATGTCGAGCTCCGCATCATGGGAAGCTATCTTGATGTGCTGAACTATCTCGAGCGGCTCGAGGCATTGGATGAGCGTCTCGGTTGGATAGAGCTGGAGTACAGTGCGGGCGACTGGC
The DNA here is from genome assembly GCF_009617755.1 of Marinobacter salsuginis. Classification (NCBI taxonomy): domain Bacteria; kingdom Pseudomonadati; phylum Pseudomonadota; class Gammaproteobacteria; order Pseudomonadales; family Marinobacteraceae; genus Marinobacter; species Marinobacter salsuginis. Next base: position 144,514 of record NZ_BGZH01000004.1, on the reverse strand, counting down.
CCTCCGGCGAAGCGATCATCAGGGTGCAAACACTGAGCCTGGATCAGGCGTGGCTGGGGGTGTGAAGTGAGCAGGAACTTGGGTGCCTCAATAAGCCGGTGGTTTTGTGTGGCTATCGGTTCGCTGTTGCTGGTGGTGGGAAAAACCCATGCATTGCAGGACCCGACCCGGCCACCGGGCCCGCAGACAACTGTGGCCAAGCCTGCCCCAGAGCGGGCTCTTGCTCTGGATTCCATACTTTTCAGCAAGGACAGGCGTGTCGCCGTCATCGAAGGTGAGGCCCTCAGGGAAGGCCAGGGTTTTGACAACGTGCGGGTTATCCGGATTTTTGCCAACCGGGTTCTGGTAACGGATAACGGCCGCGAACGGGTGTTGTACCTGGAGAGACTTCCGCAGGTTCGGGGAACTCAATGACAGATAATCGGATACTCATGACAACGATCAAAACAACCAGTGCGCTGATTCTGAGCCTGGTACTGGCGGCCTGCAGCAACAATCCGTTGATGCGCTCGGCAACCGCCACCTCAACCGATGCTGCCGATGCCATTGATCGAAGCCTTGAAGAGGCTTCGCAGGCACAACCGCCAGCGCCGACCCCGAGTCAGGCAGCTGCAACTCTGCCGGCTGACGTGAGCGCAGCACTGCTGCCGCCACTCTCCAGCGAGGCGGATCTGGACGAACGTTTTGACGTCAATGCCCGGGGCGTGCCGGCAGCAAGCTTCTTCGAATCTCTGGTGGAAGGAACCCGCTATAACGTGGTGGTTCATCCTGATGTAAATACCAGTATCGACCTTCGGCTGGGGGACGTCACTGTACCGGAAGTGATGGATATCGCAGGCGACCTGTACGGGCTGGATATTCGACGCAGTGGCCGACTGTTCCGCGTTCAGTCGGACCAGATCCAGACCCGGCTGTTCCCGATTGATTACTTGCACTTCAAGCGTAAGGGCGGCTCGGAGACCAGGGTGAGCTCCGGTCAGGTTACCGGTGCTCGCAGTGGCGGCTCAGGCAGCGCTGACAATAGTGGTGACAGTGCCGGTTCCGGCGAAATCCGCAACCTGGTTGGAACAACCATTTCCACAGAAACAGCCTCGGATTTCTGGCAGGACATCCAGAGCGCACTGAGCATGATTGTCGGTGGCAGTGATGGCCAGCAGGTGATCGTGAATCCGGGCGCAGGGCTGGTAATGGTCCGTGCCGGTTCCGAGGATTTGCGGTTGGTTGAGGAGTATCTTCGCCGCACCGAGCTGATCATGCAGCGTCAGGTCATTCTGGAAGCCAAGATCCTGGAGATCGCGCTCAACGAGGGCTACCAGCAGGGCATCAGCTGGTCGGATATCCAGAGTGCGTCCAGCATCACGGCCTCGGATGGTCTGCCCGAAGATTTCACCGCGCAGGCGTTGGCCGGCCAGGCCATTCAGACCTCCGATATCGGAGGCCTGTTCTCCGCCAGCGTGCGGGCCGGCGACTTTACCGGCCTGATTCAGCTGCTTGGGGAACAGGGCAATGTGCAGATTCTTTCCAGCCCACGTATTTCGACCGTGAATAATCAGAAAGCCGTGATCAAGGTCGGTACCGATGAGTTCTTTGTGACCGACATTGATTTCGACGACAACAACTCGGCCGTGACGGCCACGGACTCAACCTCTACCTCCGTGGAACTGACCCCGTTTTTCTCTGGCATTTCACTGGATGTGACGCCTCAAATTTCCGAAAACGGCGTCATCACCCTGCACGTGCATCCGTCGGTCAGTGAGGTTAACGATCAGGAGAAGGTGATCACCATTGGCGAGCGTGACGTCACGCTGCCTCTGGCCAGCAGCACCGTTCGTGAAACCGACAGCGTTATCCGTGCCGAAAGCGGGCAGATCGTGGTTATCGGTGGTCTGATCCAGAACTCCAGCGAAGACAACAATTCCGCGGTTCCCTTCTTCAGCGAGATTCCGCTGGTGGGTGAACTGTTCAAGCAGCGGCGGTTCCAGTCCCGTAAGAGCGAGCTGGTTATCCTCCTGCGCCCGGTTGTCGCCGGAATGCCGGAGATGAACGCGGATGTTTCTGCCAGCCGTGAACGCATGAATGTGCTGCGTGAGTTACTGCAATCGTCTGAATCCGTCACCCCGGAACCGGAGAAAGCCGTTCGATAGCATGTACGAAGCCCATTTCGGACTGCAGGAAGCACCGTTCGCATTGACGCCCAACACCCGCTATTTCCTGCGGGCGCCCAGCCATGGTGATGCGCTGGAACTGTTGCTGGTGGCGTTGAAAGAGCGGGAGGGCTTTATCAAGATCTCCGGAGAGGTGGGCACGGGCAAAACCCTGCTGTGCCGGCTCCTGCTGAACGAACTTGAGCCGATTGCCCACACTGCCTATATTCCGAACCCGCACCTGACCCCGGATACGCTCTACGAAGCCGTGGCTGAAGAGCTGGGCGTGGAACTGTCCGGATGCACCAACGCGCATCAGGTGCTCAAGGCCATCAACGAAAAATTGATCGCCCATGCCATGGAGCAAAAGCCGGTTGTCCTCGTGATTGATGAGGCCCAGGCGATGCCGGAAGAGACCATTGAGGCGTTGCGACTGCTCACCAATCTGGAAACCGAGAGCGTCCGGCTGCTGCAGGTGGTCCTGTTTGGCCAGCCAGAGCTGGATGTGCTGCTTCAAAAGCAGAGCCTGCGCCAACTCAACCAGCGCATAACGTTCCACTATCGCCTCGCCCCCCTGGACCGCCATTCGGTTGCCCAGTATCTGCGCCATCGCCTGGCCCAGGCCGGCTACAACGGCGCCGATCTTTTTGCACCGGGCGCGCTTCGGCTGATTACCCGGGCCTCCGGTGGCATTCCGAGGCTGGTTAATATTCTGGCTCACAAGTCCATGTTGGCCGCCTGGGGCAGGGGTGACCGTCTTATTGAGCGAGGCCATGCCATGCAGGCCATTCGCGACACCGAGAGCGTTCGCTTGCCGGGACTGATCGGGAGGTGGTTATGAGCCTGCTGAACGATGCCCTGCGTGCTGCAGAGCAGCGACAGAACCGGCCGGAAGTGGCCGCGGCCTATGCGGGACAGTCGCAATCGCGACGCGGTTCGCGTTACGGGTCTTGGGTCGTCATCGTTTTCCTGGTCGCAGGCGCAGTGGGCGCATCTGCCTTCTGGTTGATGACTCGAACCGGTAATGAAGACATACCTGTCCACGTGAGTGCCCCTCCGGCGCAAGAGGCCGGAACAGAACTGCAACTCGAGAGCGTTGCCGAAAACGACAACACCGCAGAGGCCTCGCAGCCCGCCCCTGAACCCCAGGTTGTGGTTCAGTCGGAACCGGAAGCCAGGGAAGTAGCCGAGGCGGTTGAGCCACAGAAACCGGAGCCTGAACCTGAACCGGTGAGAGTCGAAGCCCCGGAGCCTGAACCCGCCGTCACTACACCGGTGGTGGCCGAAGCCGAGACTGCCCAGGAATCCGAAGCGCCAACGCCACCCATAAAACAGGTTCGTGAGACGCCCGAAGCCATCGATCGTCGAGTCAGCCGGGAGTTGGCCTCGCTGCTGAGGAGTGGTGAACCCCGTCAAGCTGAGCAGATGTTGCAGGAACTGGCGAATGTTCAGGTGGCGACTGCCAGCCGCGAAGTTTTCGCGCGTCAGATGCTGGTGCAGGAAATGCCTGACAGGGCTCTGGCCTGGCTTCCGGAATCGGTGACGAGCGGCGATGCCGCTCTGCGACTTCTCAGGGCCCGGGCACTCCACGCCAAGGGCAGTCTGCCCGAAGCACTCGCCACCCTTGAGAGTAGCGTGCCTGCAGTGCGCCAGGCCGTTGAGTATCGGGTAACCCTGGCGACCTTGCTGCAGCAGGCAGGCCGCACCACCGACGCGGCCCGACACTGGTCGGCCCTTATTGCCGAGGACGACAGCCGCGCGGCGTGGTGGGTGGGCCTTGCGATTGCCCTGGAGACAGGCGGCGAGACCAACAGCGCGGTCCGGGCCTACAGCCAGGCCGCACAGTTACCCGGGCTTTCGCCGTCCCTGGCGAATTACGTTCGCGAACGACTGAAAGCTTTGCAGGCGGGATGATGACGACAGAGCCGAAAAAGAAAGTCCGGTTAGGCGACCTGCTGGTCCAGAATGATGTCATCACTGAGCAGCAGCTGATGACGGCCCTGCGCGAGCAGAAAAGCACCGGTCGTAAGCTTGGTAAAACGCTCACAGACCTTGGTTATGTGGACGAGGACAGTCTGCTCAATATCCTGTCCCGCCAGCTGGATGTTCCCTTTGTGCAGCTGCGTCACTACCAGTTCAACAACGAACTGGTGAAAAAGCTACCGGAGGCCATGGCCCGACGGTTCCGCAGTATCGTGCTGGCGGAGCATAGTGGCGAGCTGCTGGTGGGGATGGCCGATCCTCTGGATATCTTTGCCTACGATGAGTTGGTTCGAATTCTGAAGCAGCCCATCAAACAGGCGGTGGTGCGTGAGAGCGAGCTGCTGAGCACCCTGGACCTGGTCTACCGGCGTACCGATGAAATTGCCTCACTGGCGGAAGAGCTGGAGGACGAGCTGGGCGAGGATGCCTTCGACCTCGCGGACCTCTCGGCCGAATCCGAAAGCGCCGAAGCGCCGGTGGTCAAGCTTCTGCAAACGCTGTTCGAGGATGCGGTTCAGGCCCGCAGCTCGGACATCCACATCGAGCCGGACGAGACCGTTGTTCGTATCCGGCAGCGGGTGGATGGGGTGCTTCAGGAGCAGGTGATGAAGGAGAAGCGTGTCAATTCCGCGCTGGTCCTGCGCCTGAAGCTGATGGCCGGCCTGAACATCTCCGAGAAGCGGATGCCCCAGGACGGGCGCTTCAACGTCCGGGTGAAGGGCCGCAGTATCGATGTGCGGGTATCCACCATGCCCGTTCAGTATGGTGAATCCGTTGTGATGCGTCTGCTGGACCAGAGCCAGGGCATGTTGAACCTGGATGGCACCGGGATGCCGGCGCAGCTGTTGGAACGATTCCGCCGGATGATCAAGAAACCCCACGGGATGATTCTGGTGACCGGCCCCACGGGTAGCGGTAAAACCACCACGCTTTATGGCGCCCTCACGGAACTGAACCGCCCTGAGGTGAAGATAATCACCGCGGAGGATCCGGTGGAATACCGCCTGCCCCGGATTACCCAGGTGCAGGTGAACCCTAAAATCGGTCTGGAATTCGCCAATGTACTTCGGGCCGCCCTGCGTCAGGATCCCGACGTGATCCTGGTGGGCGAGATGCGGGATCGCGAGACCGTGGAAATCGGTCTGCGGGCGGCGATGACTGGTCACCTCGTGCTTTCCACCCTGCACACCAACGACTCCATCAGCAGCGCCATGCGACTGATCGATATGGGTGCCGAACCCTTTCTCGTGGCCAGCTCGCTGCTCGGCGTGGTTGCCCAGCGTCTGGTCAGGCGGGTCTGTGATAACTGTGCCGAGGCCTACACACCGACGGAACAGGAAATGGTGTGGCTGCGCAGCTTTGATCTGGATCCGCTGGATATGGAAGCCGGGTTCGTGCATGGCCGAGGTTGCTACCAGTGCAGCAACACGGGCTACAAGGGCCGGGTTGGCGTTTACGAGATGCTTGAAATGAACGAGGCCATGCTGGACGCTTTGCGGCGCCAGGATGTCTCAGAGTTCACCAAAGCGGCTCGCCTGAGCGCCCTGTACCGACCGCTCGGACAGTGCGCCATGGATTTTGCGTTACAGGGCACCACCACGCTGGAGGAAGTGGCCCGGGTGGCGGCGACCTCCGAGGGTGATTTCTCGCCCGATGACGAGATTCCCTTGCCGGATGAGCCTGTTGGTGGAGGTGCCTGATGCAGTTCAGCTACCGGGGCAAGGATAATCGTGGCAGTGTCCAGCAGGGTTTGCTGGGCGCTCCCAATGCCGATGCCGCTGCTACTGAGCTGATGCGCCGGGGGATAACCCCGCTCTCCATCCGGGAGGTGGAGGATACGGATTCGGTTGTTGATCGATTGAACCGGCTGCCGATATTCCGGAAGAAGGTCACCCTCGATGAGCTGATTGTTTTCTGTCGCCAGATGCATGCCCTGACCAAGGCGGGTATCCCCCTGATCCGCACCATGCGCGGCCTGGCGGAAACCACCCGTTCACCGGTGCTGGCGGAAGTACTGGAGGATGTGACCACCCGGCTCGAAGGCGGCACAACCATGGCGACGGCCATGCAGGCGCATCCGAAGGTTTTCTCGGAGTTATTTATTGCCATGATCCATGTGGGCGAGAACACCGGGATGCTGGACGACGCCTTCCGACGCCTGTCAGAAATTCTCGAGCTTGAGCGGGACACCAAGCGTCGCCTCAAACAGGCCATGCGCTATCCGATGTTCGTCATTATCGCCCTGTTATCGGCGCTGATGGTCGTGAACTTTCTGGTTATCCCGAAATTCGCTTCGGTGTTCGACAAGCTGGGGGCGGACCTGCCGTTCCTGACCCAGGTATTGGTCGGAACCTCCAATTTCCTTCTGGCCTACTGGTACGTGATGCTCTTTGCGATCGCTGCAGGCGGCCTCCTGCTGCGGCAATGGAAGCAGACGGAACAGGGCCGGCTGACCTGGGATCGTTACAAACTCAGGTTGCCAATTATCGGACCATTGCTGGAATTGATCACGCTCAGTCGGTTCGCGAGGAATTTTGCTACCATGCTGTCCGCCGGCATGCCGGTAACAACGGCGTTAACCGTGGTGGCGGACACCACAGACAATGCCTGGATCTCGACCCACATCAAGGGTATGCGAGGCGGTATCGAGAGAGGCGAGACTCTGCTCAGAACAGCCAGACAAAGCGAAATGTTCACCCCGTTGATTTTGCAGATGATTGCGGTGGGCGAGGAAACCGGTTCCGTGGACGACATGCTCAACAATGTCGCGGATTTTTACGATGAGGATGTGGACTACGGACTCAAGCGACTGGCGGAGTCGATTGAACCGATACTGATTGTGGCCATGGGCATTCTCGTGTTGATTCTGGCACTGGGCGTGTTCCTCCCGATCTGGGACCTGGGGGCCGCCGCCATGGGGCGGGGCTGAGTGCCAGCGGCACGGGTTTCAGAGGCCAGCGGACTGGCGATGTCGCGCAGGTTCCGCTTCGCGGTGGTGTTGGCCGTACTGGGAGTGCTCTGGTGGTTCCTGCTCGGCGTGTTGGAACGAGAAAGCCGAAATGCCGAAGAACGGGCCGCCAACATGGTGATCGGCCAGCTCAGATCGGCCCTGGTGATCAAGGGTGCAGAGGTAATGCTGAGCCGTGACGGCCGTCTTGCTGAGCACAGGGGCATCAACCCGTTTGAGCTGGTGGAGCACCAGTGGGGTAATTACGCTGGGCGATGCCAGGGCGAGGAACTGGCGCCGGCAACCTGGTGTTTCCGGGTTGGCGAACAAAAAGAAACAGAATACGGGCCTAAAGGCTGGTTAATTTATAAACCGGGGCAGCCGATAACCATAGACAGTCGGCAAGCCAACCAGGAGCAGCCTCTGGCCTGGGCAGTGACAACGGAATTTGCAGACCGCAACGGGAATGGCACGCGGGAGCAGGAAGAACGGCTGACGGGGTTGAAACTGGCCCCGGTGTCGTTGACAGAAGACGCAGCGCAAACGCAGGATGCGCAACGCTGACCAGACGGACGAATGAAACCGTAAAGAGGTCGACGCTATGAAGCGGGATACGAGAACGAAAAAACAGCAGGGTTTCACCCTGATTGAGCTGGTGGTCGTCATTGCCATCCTGGCAATTCTTGCCGCCTTCGCTCTGCCACGATTTGCCCAGCTGTCAGAGCAGGCGCATCAATCGAGTATTCGTGCGACTGCCGGGGCACTGGCCGCGGGTGTGGCGTTGGCTAAAACACAGTGGGTATCCAACGGCTTCACCGCAGCTGAAACGGATGTTGTTGGCTTTGGCAACGACAATGTCGATGTCAGTGATGACGGCTGGCCGACTTCCGTTGCTTCAAACGACACGGGTACTACGATGGATGCCACCAAGTGCGAGGAAGTCTGGCTGGGTGTTCTGCAATCCAACGCACCCACCGTGAACGGCTCCAATCCTGAATACGCGATATCGATCAGCAGCGGAGACTGCGTATTCACCTATCAAGCAGACAGCCAGGGCAGCACCATTGCGTATGATGCTGATACTGGCGAAATAACCACAACCATTAACTGATAAACCTCGAAGCCAACTGGCGATAAAAACGGAGTAATACCATGAAAGCGATGACAGCCATTGCGGCAAGAAAAGAAAAAGGCTTCACCCTGATCGAACTGGTTATGGTGATTGTAATTCTGGGGATTCTGGCGGCGTTTGCTTTGCCGCGGTTTGCGGATTTGAGTGGAGAGGCTGAGAGTGCTTCAGTGCAGGGCGCTCAGGGAGCAGTGAGGTCCGCGTCTTCAATTGTGCGATCAGCCTTTCTCGCGGGACAGGGCGTGGATGACGGAAGTGGAAATATTTCTGTGACTTTGGAAGGCGAGGCAATTGCGATAACTAATGGTTATGCAGATGCTTCAGATATTGCAGATGCTGCGCAGATATCGAATGAGTTTAATCCGACGGAGAGCGGAGGAGTAACAACCTTCACACAAGGTGGTTGCACGTTTACTTATACTGAAGCTGGTGCTGCGACTCCGTCTAACGCTGCGCCTATAATCTCAGATGTAACGTGTTCTTAATCAGTCCAGGGGACACCACAGTCTGAAGGCCTAAATCTTCTGAACAGTTAATAAACGGGGCTGAAGGCCAGATGGTAGTGAAACCTCTCGGATTCACATTGGTGGAGTTGGTAATGGTCCTTGTTCTGATCGGAGTCCTCTCCGCTCTGGGCATTGGCCTGTTCGCCAGCCGCTCGGCCTTCTCCCCCTTGCTGGCTACCCAGCAACTTGCCTCCGCCACGCTGCTTGCTCAACAGGCAGCGTTGGCGGGGAATCCCGCCAACACCCTCACTATAGAGCAGGGTGGAGATAATTTCCGGTTTATCGTGGGTGCCGGTTCCGGCAATCCGCGTACCTTCGAAATAGCCCGGGAAGGCACCAGCCTTTCAGCACCGGGCGGGCTGCCATTGACGCTGACCTTTGACAGCAAAGGAGCGCCTTCAACCGGCACCAATCTGCAGTTCACTTTTTCGGGCGACAGTACCTTCCAGACGTGTCTCAGTTCATTGGGCGCGGTATACGCCGGGAGCTGCCAGTCATGAGGCCTACTCAAACCGGCGCAACCCTGGTGGAGCTGGTGATCACAATCGTGATTATCAGTGTGGCCATTGCCGGTGTGGTTGGTGCGTTCGCGCTTATCACTGGGCGCAGCGCGGATCCGCTGAATCAGACCCGCGCGGTTAAGCTGGCCCAGCTCTACATGGATGAAATTCTGACCCAGAAATACGATGATCAGACGCCCCAGGGCGGATTTCCCAAGTTTTCGGGGGCCTGTTCCATTGGTCCGGAAGGTTCCGAGGGCCGGGCCACTTTTGACGATGTTGACGACTACGACGGTCTTACCGGGGCGCCATCGACAGCCACAGGCTCTGCCCTGAGTGGCTATTCCGGTTTTTCCATCTCGATCACTGTCACCTGCGCAGGAACGGAAGTTGGCTTGCCCGCGGAAGAAGCCAAACGGGTTGATCTCGATATCACGGCCCCCGGCAATCAGACCTTTTCATTCACCGCATACCGGGCCAACTTCTGATGCACCGGTGTCGCGGCTTTACCCTCGTTGAACTGGTCATTGTGATCGTATTGCTGGCGATTGTGGCCACCATCTCGGTGCGCTTTGTCAGTCTGTCCACGCAGGGCGCGTTGGACGTAAGCTCCCGGCAGCAGCGTTCCCTGGCGGGCGTGGTGATCAGTGAACAGATCAGTCGCGAGGTTCGCGAGGCGCTTCCCACATCCATCAGAACCAATGCCAGTGGAACCTGTCTTGAGTGGATGCCAATCCTGGCGGCGTCCAACTATCTCGACCTTCCTCGGGGCGCAACCCCGAATTCATTTCGCGCTGTCCCTCTTCCAGGAGGCGCATCCGCTTCGGGACGGGTGGTGGTCTATGGCTACGGTTCCGACGTCTACAGCCTGGGAAGTCCGGGGCCGATCTCGCCACCGGCGACGATGCCCACCGGTGCTTCGCCAGTAACCGTCACATTTGATTCGGGGGCCACACATCGATTCTCGGCACAGTCGCCGGAGCGCCGGTTCTATATTGTTGGCGAGCCGGTGGCTGTCTGTCAGGTAGGTCGGTACCTGTATCGTTACAGGAACTACGGAATCAACGCCACACCCGCATCGGGCCTGCCATCGAGTTATCCGGATCGGGAAGTCATGGCCGCGACACTGGTGAACAACTCGCTGGATTTCCAGGTGACACCGCCCAGCCTTCAGCGTGGTGCGGTGGTGTCGTTCGGATTTGTACTGGAGGATTTTGATTCCGGTGAGACTACGGATATGAGCCAGGAGGTGCAGATCCGCAATGTACCGTGAACCTCATAATATGGCTAATCAGAGCGGCGCTGGTTTACCTGTCGCCTTGTTCATCATTACTGTTCTGGCTCTTCTGGTCATCGGAATGGCTCAACTGCAGCAGGCCAGTGGTGAATCTGTCAGTCTGCAGATTCAGTCCCAGAGAGCGTTCTATGCAGCCGAGAGCGGCGCGCAGGTGGCCGTGAGGGATGTGCTTGAGTCCAGCGACTGTAGTGCCTTGACAACCCCCCTATCTTTTTCGGCAACAGGGCTCAACGGCTGTAGCGCTGCGCTCAGTTGTGAATCCGTCACGGAGAACATCAGTGGCCCGGGTGGCAACACGGTTTTTTCGATTTCCAGCACGGGACAGTGTGGCAGTGGACCCGATCGGGCTGTGCGGATAATTGAGGTGCGTGTCAGATGAAGTGGATCCGAACCAACCGTCCGATATCCGGTTTTCTCGCTCTTCTGGTTTTAATGGCCTGGACCGCAGTTTCTGAGGCCGCCTGGTTCAATCCTGACTGGAATTACCGAAAGGCGATCCAGATCCAGGCCAGCCAGGTGGTGGGTGACCTGGCAGATTTTGCGGTCATGTTCAGGGCGACAGATGCCGATCTGGCCAATTCCGCCCAAGCGGATGGAGACGATATCGTTTTTGCGCTTGAGGATGGGACCCAACTTGACCATGAGCTGGAACGCTATAACGGTTCTACCGGTGAGCTTGTCGCCTGGATCCGGATACCAAACCTGTCAGCATCCGCCAATACCAACCTGTATCTGTATTACGGCAATCCCTCAGCGGCAAACCAGTCGAATCCAGTTGGTGCCTGGGATAATGACTTTCAGATGGTTCACCACCTGGAAGAGTCAGGAGGTCGGCAGACCACTTTGGAGGATTCGACAGCCAACCTGAACGGTGGCGATCTGCTGGGACAGGGCAACAACTACCCGACGTATCTCAATAACGGGATCGTCGCCGGCGCAAGAGCGCACCCGGGGCAGTTCGCCAATGGGCAATCTGAAGACCCGGCGGTACGTTTTTTCGATTTCGGCGACCCCGGCTTATCGACAAGCTTCACGGCCGAAGCTTGGGCAAGGGTTTCCGGCAATCAGTCCGGAAACGATCATCATCCGATTCTCTGGAAAGGTAATGTCATTGGTTGGGGCGCCAACTACTTGTTCCGCATTGCCGTAAGGCAGAACAACGGTGTTACGTGGGGGGTGACCTGCGGTAACACCGAGGCGTGGTTCGATGGCGGTAGCGCCACTACCGGGTGGGCTCATTACGCCATCAGTTTCGACGGGACCACGACCCGCGCTTACATCAACGGGCAACAGGTTGCAGCCGATAACGACTGTTCCGGCAGAACCCTCAACGTAACCTCTCAGCCTTACAGATCCGGGTATGGCATCGTTCAGGGCAACGGTGAAACCATTCTGAATGGCGACGTTGATGAGATCCGGATCTCAACAGGGGCCCGGTCTGGCGGCTGGCTGAGAACCCACTACAACAACCTCTCTGATCCGGGGGCCTTTTTTGTTGTCGGTAATGAAGAGACGGGCGGCTTCTGCAGCACATTAACGGCCCTGTTTTGTGATGATTTCGAGCGCAGTTCTCTCGGACCGGATTGGTCTGTCGTGACATCGTCCGGCGGTGATGCGGGGATCAGTGCGCAAACCAGCAAGAGCCCCGTGCGTTCCCTGTTTACCTCCAGCGGTTTAGTCGAGGTCACGCTTGACCCTCTCGATCTTTCCGGTCTGACAACGGGCACCGTCGCCTATTGGTGGAGGCGGGGCGATGATAGCTTCAGTGAGGATCCCGATGGCGGCGAAGACCTTCGAGTCGAGTACCTTGATGATGCCGGCAACTGGGATCTGATTGATCGATACCCCGGCAACGGGACCAACGGTGAATCCGGCGACGTCGTCTTCACACTGCCGCCCGATGCTTTTCACAGTGATTTCCAGATACGTTTCGTTCAGGAATCAGGCAATAGTGGAAACTTTGATTTCTGGCACATTGATGATGTCGTTATTGACGGCAGCGCCTCCCCACTGACGTGTGCTGGCGATACCTTCGGTACTGCCAGCCTGTCGCCGGATGACTGGATCACGAATGTATCCAGCGGCAGCTTTACACCCGGTATTGTCAACGGTCGCCTGCGTATGACAGAAGCTTCAGGCAATCAGGCAACAGCGGCAACGTTCCAGAATCTGATTCCCGGAGCGGACAACTATGTGAGACTGGAGTTCGACTATTTTGCTTACGGCGGCAATGGTGCTGATGGTCTGACGATTGTGCTGTCGGATGCCGCGGTTACCCCTCAGCCGGGGAGCTTCGGAGGGTCGCTTGGATACGCTCAGCGCAACAACGGCGATCCCGGATTCGCGGGTGGTTGGCTCGGGATTGGTCTGGACGAATTCGGCAACTTTTCCAACGCCACGGAAGGGCGCGTCGGTGGTATCGGCTTTGTTCGGGACGCAGTGGCAATCCGTGGTGCCGCCCAGAGCAACTACCAATACCTCGGAGGGACCGGCTCGCTGAGCCCGGGGATCGACCAGCCCGGTAATAATCCGACACCCCACCGCTATCGGATTATTGTTGATTCGAGAGGCGGTGTCGGTCCGATTGTCTCCGTCGAGCGGGATGTTTCGGGAACAGGCAATAGCTTTCAACAGCTTGTTCAATTGGACCTGAGCAGTTTTCCGAATCAACCGGCGACCCCTCAGAATTTTTACCTTTCGTTGACTGGCTCAACCGGTGGCTCCACCAATATACATGAGCTCGATAACCTGCAGCTGTGCGCGGAAAAGCTGAATCCGGTCGGTCAGTTGGTTGATCACTTCGAGTTTTTACATGATGGCACAGCGTTAACCTGTCAGCCGGAAACTGTGACTGTCAGAGCCTGCGAAAATTCAGATTGCAGTGTGCTTTTCACGGACCCGGTGAATGTAACACTGAGCCCTTCGGGATGGGTTGGCGGTGACACTTTTTCATTCACTGGCGGCCAGGCTACCCGTCAGCTTCAGATCACAACTGCGGGAACGGCGAGCTTGGCCATTGCATCCTCAAATCCTTCAACGAAGGCCTTTACTCAGACCCTTTGTGACAATGGAAGCGGCAGCGTTTCCGCCGTCGCGTGCGAGCTAACCTTCCTTGATGCTGGTCTGGCCTTCGATATACCAGACCTGACTTCTCATCAACCAGCGACCTCAGTCCAGATAAGCGCGGTGCGTCGAGATAACCAGACTGGCGCGTGCGTTCCGGCTTTTGAAAATGTGCAGCGGGAGGTAAGTTTCTGGTCGACCTATGTTGATCCGGGGCCGACCGGTCGCCCCGAGAGCCGTCAGGTGTTCGTTGACAATACGGCGGTTGGCTCTGGCCAGTCGAATGCCACGCCGATCAGCCTTCAGTTCGGTACGGGCGGTATTGCAGAGGTGGATGTTCTTTACCCTGACGCAGGCCTGATAAACCTCGACGCTATCTACCTCGGCTCGGCAGCAACCGGCGACGACGGTTTACAAATGCCAGGCGCAGACAGTTTTGTCAGTATTCCGGCTGGTTTTTGTGTGACATCCGCGGGTGATTGCCCGGCCGGAAACGCGACCTGTCCTGCATTCCGGAAAGCGGGACAGACGTTTGATCTTTCGATCACCGCTGTGGGTTGGGAGCAGAACGGCGATGGTGATCTGTGTCAGGGCAATCCGATTACGCCCAATTTCCGGTTACTGGATATACCCTTGTCTTCCAGCCTGGTTCAACCTGCTGGTGGGGCACCCGGTTCAGTATCACCCGTCAGCTACTCCCACACCAGATCCTCATCGGCAGAAGAGATTGTGGCAGCCGAGGTCTCAGAGGTCGGTGTTTTTCGCTTTGAAGCTTCGCCCGTGCCAGGAAGCTACCTCGGGCGAGACGTTCCCGGTGGGCAAAGTGTTCCAATCGGACGCTTTTACCCGGACCGTTTTCAGGTATCGGTCGATCCCGGCGAGTTTGAGGCCCAGTGTACGACGGGTTCAGCTTTTGTTTACACCGGACAGGCGTTCGAATGGCTGGTTACACCCTCTCTGACCATAGAGCCTTTGTCGGTGCAGGGAACCCGAACACGGAATTACACATTCACTGGATTCCAAAGGCTCGTCGCCTCCGATGTCAATCGCTCGTATCCAACGTCCGATACTGCCGCTGTAGACACGGCTGGCGCGTTTATGGCGCTTTCGCCAACCGAGGTCGGCGGCAACCTCACGGCTCCGGTGTCTTCGCTGGGTTCAGGGGTGATGCTTTATGATTTCTCGGCTTCGGACCGCTTCGTTTATAACAAGACCTCCGATTCCCGGATAGCGCCGTTTGTGCCACAGCTTGAGTTTTCGGTGACCAGCCTGACTGACTCTGATGGTGTGGCGGCCGCCGCTGCGCCATACCTGTTTACACCCGCGGCCGCTTTTGATGTCCGGTTTGGCCGATTCACTCTGGAGAACGTTTATGGCCCGGAAAATATCGGGTCGCTCGCAATGCCGTTCAGGCTTGAGTACTGGGATGGGTCACGTTTCATGACCCACACAGATGATAGCTGCACAATCTGGAATACAGCTGATTTGACCAATTCGGCAAATCACCATTCGCTCAGTACCAGTGCGCCTTCAAGCGGCAACTTCTCCATGGGCGAGGCCACGCCGCTGGAACTCGTGCCCAACGGAACCCGTGGGACCGATTCTTTGGTCTGGAATGTCGACGCCTGGCTCGAGTTTGACTGGAATGATGATGGCGTTCTTGAGGATCCGCTTGGGCTGGCAACGTTCGGCGTCTATCGCGGCCACGACCGCGTGATCTACTGGCAGGAACGATAAAAAAGGGCAGGACGCGAGTCCTGCCCCAAAACATCAACGAACCCCGGCGGTTCGTCAATCGTCAGTCTTCCTCGTGTTCCGGATGATCCATCCCCAGCTCGTTGATTTTCCGGGTGAGCGTGTTCCGGCCCCATCCCAGCAGGATGGAGGCATCCCGTCGACGGCCACCGGTGTGCTTCAGGGCTGTTTCAATCATGATTTTCTCGAACTCGGGCACGGCTGTATCGAGAATTCCCTTCTTGCCACGCTTCAGTTCCTGTTCGGCCCAGTTTTTCAGGCCTTCCTGCCAGGTTGCTCCGGTGGTTGGTGTCTCGGCCTGGTGTAATAACTCGGGTGGCAAGTCATCAATGTGGATCTCGCGGCCGCTGGCCATCACTGTCAGCCATCGGCAGGTGTTCTCCAGCTGGCGGACGTTGCCGGGCCAGGGCAGGGTGGTCAGGTATTCTTCGGCCTCTTCGCGCAGGATCTTGGGCTCGACGGCCAGCTCTTTGGCCGCCCGTTTCAGGAAGTGCTGCATCAGGCGGGGGATGTCTTCCCGGCGCTCGGCGAGCTTGGGCAAGTGCACGCGAATGACGTTCAGGCGGTGGAACAGGTCTTCTCGGAAGGTGCCTGCCTGCACCAGTTTCTCCAGGTCCTGGTGGGTTGCCGCGATGATGCGCACATCCACCTTGATCGGGGTTGTGCCGCCTACCCGGTAGAATTCGCCATCGGCCAGAACCCGCAGGAGGCGGGTCTGAGTGTCAGCGGGCATATCCCCGATTTCGTCCAGGAACAGGGTGCCACCGTTGGCCTGTTCGAACCGGCCCTGGCGAGCGGCGCCAGCGCCGGTGAAGGCACCCTTTTCGTGGCCGAAGAGTTCGGATTCAATCAGGTCTTTGGGAATTGCAGCCATGTTCAGGGCAATGAAGGGATGGTTCGCCCGGGGGCTGTGGTTGTGCAGCGCCTGGGCCACCAGTTCCTTACCCGTGCCGCTTTCGCCGTTGATGAGAACCGTGATGTTGGAGTGCGAAAGCCGGCCAATAGCCCGGAAGACTTCCTGCATGGCCGGCGCTTCACCGATGATTTCGGCGTTGCGCTGGGACATTTCGGCCTGGGGTTCACCACTGGCACGCTTCTCATGGCTGTGGGCCACGGCGCGCTTGACCAGCGCGACCGCGTCATCCACATCGAACGGCTTGGGAAGGTATTCGAAGGCACCGGTCTGGTAGCTGGTTACGGCGCTCTCCAGATCCGAGTGCGCGGTCATGATGATGACAGGCACGTCCGGGTGAACGTCCACAATCTGGGACAACAGGGTGATGCCGTCGACGCCGGGCATCCGGATATCGCTCACGATGGCGTCCGGCTGTTCGTGTTCCAGCCGCATCATGATGCTTTCACCACTGTCAAAAACTCGGGGCTGCATACCGGCCTGGTTAAGGGCGCGCTCCAGCACCCAGCGAATACTGCGGTCGTCGTCTATGATCCAGACGTTCGCCGGTTGGCTCATGGGGTGTCCTCCAGAGGCAGGAAGATGATGAAGTCGGTTCGGCCTGGTTCGCTTTCGCATTCGACCAGTCCACGGTGTTGGCCGATGATGCTCTGGGTAATGGAAAGGCCCAGGCCGGTGCCACTGGCACGGCCACTGATCATCGGATAGAAAATGTTCTGCACCAGCTCCGGCGGAATGCCGGGGCCGTTGTCGATCACGTCGACCCGGCACACGAGCCTGTGGCGTCGGTTGCCAATGGTGAACTGGCGCAGGGTGCGGGTACGGAACGTAATGGTCGGCGGCTCATCGGAACTGTGGCTCGCTTGGTTTTCGAAGGCTGCTTCCATGGCGTTCCGTGCGATGTTCAGGAACGCCTGAATCAGTTGTTCCTTGTCACCCTTGAACTCGGGAATGCTGGGGTCGTAATCCCGTTCGAAATTCAGTCGTCCCTTGCTTTCGGCCTCAAGCAAGGTGCCTACCCGTTCGAGGATTTCATGAATATTGGTCGGCGCCAGCTTCAATGCCTTGTTCGGGCCCAGCATCCGGTCCACAAGGCTCCGGAGCCGATCCGCCTCGTCGATGATGACCCGGGTGTATTCCCGTTGATCCTCACTGTTGAGTTCCCGATCAAGAAGCTGAGCCGCACCACGGATGCCGCCAAGCGGGTTCTTGATCTCGTGGGCCATGCCCCGGACCAGAATTCGGGTGGTCTCCTGCTGGGAGATGATGTCTTCCTCACGACTGATCCGCATCAGCCTGTCTCTCGGCTGGATCTCGATCAGGAGTTCCGTCGGTTCCAGGCTGATGGGGGTGACGGAATAATCGACCGTAAGCCGGGAACCGCTGGTGAGGAGAAATTCGGCCTCGCGGCGAGTATAGGATTGTCCGTTCCGTACAGCGGCAAAAAGCGTTTTCAGGGCGTCTTCGGATTCCACCAGAATGTCCTGGAAGGGTTGGCCCTGACTGCGGGTCATGCTGGTTTCGAACAGGCTTTCGGCGGCGGGGTTGAGATACCGGATGCTGAGATTGTCCTCGAGCACCAGGACAGCGGTAGTGAGGCTGTCGAGAATGCTCTTGTATCCGGTTTGATGGGCCGAAGGCAGTGCCATGCGTGAATCCCGTTGGTTCGACATAGTGTGACCTCCGGAGTTTTGCAAAAAGCGAACCACTTTGAACCCGGTTCACGAATGAGTGGGCAAAGTGCGGGCAGAGGGGCTTATTGGCGCTGAAAAGTGCCGTAAGCTGGTGCAAATGGGAGAAATCCCTCTGACCAGTCCGGAAAATGCGCCCCGTTGCTGATCAGAGTATGGCTGTTTTCTGGTGCGTCCGCACCAAAATAGTGCGAATTGTTAGGCAGGTTTGGTTAGTTCAATGCGGAAGGGCGGTGAACGGTGAAGGTGATCGGTGAGCCGGTTTTCACCTGAACTCCGTTTTCATCCACGATGTGGACGCGGGCTTCATGGGTTCCACGGAAGACGTTGTTGACGGTGATCGAGCCAGAAGTACTCTGGCCGACTGGCTGCCCGTCCAGCGTGACTTCGTATTTGTGACCAGGCTGGAGCCCGGGTGTGCTACGGACCTCGAACTGTACGTCGCCGCTGCCACTATGGAACGCCTGATTGTTGTCCGGATAGGCGAACGAGACGCTGTCGTAAGCTGCGCCTTCCCGCTGCACCTCTTCGCGCAGCTTTTCGGTTTCCTGAACAACTTCTGGCTTGGGCAATGTGATGGTCGTGACTGGCTTGACCTGGACCGCTTCAGAGCCCTCGCTCGGCTCGTCAGAGTAGGTGACGTTGCCGTAGGCATCGACATTTCGGTAAACCTCGGCAGAGACGGGAACCGCCAGCAAAAAGAAAAGGCCGGCAACCAATCCAGACTTTGGATTCATAAGCTCACCTGTTATTGGGTTTCCTCGATTATCGGCGGCGCCCGGAGTCTTTTCAACGCCTGCAGAGCCTGATGTTGGTTACATATCGTTAAGGGCTCCAGGCACTGTGCGGCTGCTCACAAAAAAGCCCCGCACGAAGGCGGGGCTTGTCTGCTTTCCTCTAAAGCGAGGTGTTAGCAGGAGTAGTACAGGTCGAACTCGATCGGGTGAGTGGTCATGTTCAGTTTCTCGACTTCACCGCGCTTCAGATCAACGTAGCCTGCGATCATGTCTTCGGTGAATACGCCACCACGAGTCAGGAACTCGTGATCTGCTTCCAGGCAGTCCAGGGCTTCGGACAGAGTCTCGGCCACGGTCGGAATGCTCAGGGCTTCTTCTTTCGGCAGGTCGTACAGATCCTTGTCCATGGCATCGCCAGGGTGGATCTTGTTCTGGATACCGTCGAGGCCAGCCATCATCAGCGCCGCAAACGCCAGGTACGGGTTGGCAGACGGATCAGGGAAGCGAACTTCGATACGACGCGCTTTCGGGCTGTTCACATACGGGATACGGATAGAGGCTGAACGGTTACGGGCAGAGTAGGCCAGCATAACCGGAGCTTCAAAGCCCGGAACCAGACGCTTGTACGAGTTGGTGGAGCTGTTGGTGAAGGCGTTGATGGCCTTGGCGTGCTTGATCACACCACCGATGTAGTACAGAGCGGTTTCGCTCAGGCCAGCGTAGCTGTCACCGGCAAACAGGTTCTTGCCGTCTTTGCTCAGGGACATGTGAACGTGCATGCCGGAACCGTTATCGCCGACAACCGGCTTGGGCATAAAAGTGGCGGTCTTGCCGTAGGCGTGGGCCACGTTGTGCACGCAGTACTTCAGGATCTGAACTTCGTCTGCTTTGCGGGTCAGAGTGTTGGCGCCAACGCCGATTTCACACTGGCCAGCGGTGCCCACTTCGTGGTGGTGCACTTCGATTTCCAGTCCCATGGACTCCATGGCCGCACACATGGCGCCACGCAGGTCGTGGAGGCTGTCAACCGGCGGAACCGGGAAGTAACCGCCTTTTACGCCCGGGCGGTGACCGATGTTGTTGCGATCGAAATCTTCGCCGGAAACCCAGGCGGCTTCTTCAGAGTGGATGTGGTACATCGCACCCTGCATGTCGACGTTCCATTTTACGGAGTCAAACACGAAGAACTCGGGCTCGGGGCCGAACAGGGCGCCGTCTGCGATGCCGGTAGACTTGAGGTATTCCTCTGCGCGACGGGCAACGGAGCGTGGGTCACGCTCGTAACCCTGCATAGTAGAAGGCTCTACGATGTTGCAGGTGATGTTTACGGTGGTCTCTTCGGTGAACGGATCGAGTACGGAAGTCTCGTCGTCCGGCATCAGGATCATGTCGGATTCGTTGATGCCTTTCCAGCCCGCGATGGAGGAGCCGTCAAACATCTTGCCGTCTGCGAAAAAGTCTTCATCTACTTCGGTGGCAGGCAGTGTAACGTGCTGCTCTTTACCGCGGCTGTCAGTGAAGCGCAGGTCAACCCATTTGACTTCGTGTTCTTTGATCAAATCAACTGTCTTGGACATTGTGCATGCTCCGTAAGTTATACCGCACAGGCGGCTGTATTCATGTTCGTGGCGCCGGATCGCCCGGGTTATCGGGTTCCGATCTGTTTCTCAGGTTTGCGCAGCTTAGCAAATGCCGTTGCGTCTTACCTGTAAATTTCGGCTGATTTCGATAAAGCAAGGCGCTTGCCAATTTTTAGGGCATGCTCCAGAACGGCGCAACTGCAAGGGTTTGGGGCATATTAGAAGGAAATGATGCGCCCTCCACCGAAAACCTGCACCCAAATGGTGCACCTTGTTGGTGCATTTATGAGGTGGTCGCCCCAATGAGGTGCGCGCCCGCTGTATGAAGAATAGGCGTTTTTCTTCATATTAACGACACAGACTTTTCGCTATACTGCGCGCCGCTTCATTTTTTACCCTGTCATTTTCAGGTCCATGATCGGAAAGCACCGTGCAGGGTGCCGGGCAGCCAGCTCCGGTGAATGAGTTCATTTTACGGATTTGAGACGGCATGTGCTGGGATTCCCCCTGCGAACGACCTTCTCAGGTCATTGAGTGCATGCCGCAGGAATATTTTTGTGATTGAGAAACTTCGTAATATCGCCATTATCGCCCACGTTGACCATGGTAAAACCACGCTCGTAGACCAGCTTTTGCGCCAGTCAGGCACTTTGGAGCGCAAAGAGCTCGATAGCGAGCGGGTCATGGATTCCAATGATCAGGAAAAAGAGCGGGGCATTACCATCCTGGCGAAAAACACCGCTCTGAAATGGAATGGCTACGACATCAATATTGTCGACACACCGGGCCACGCAGATTTCGGCGGTGAAGTTGAGCGGGTCATGAGCATGGTGGATTGCGTGCTGCTGGTTGTTGATTCCATCGACGGCCCCATGCCCCAGACCCGCTTCGTTACCCAGAAGGCGTTTGCCGCGGGGCTGCGTCCGATCGTTGTGGTTAACAAGATCGATCGTCCTGGCGCCCGTCCGGATTGGGTTGTGGATCAGGTATTCGACCTTTTTGACAACCTGGGCGCGACCGATGAGCAGTTGGACTTCCCGATTGTGTACGCCAGCGCCCTGAACGGCATTGCCGGGCTGGATCACGAAAAGCTGGATGACAACATGGATGCCGTGTTCCAGGCGATTGTTGACCATGTCCCGGCACCCAATGTCGACCCGGACGGCCCGTTCCAGATGCAGATTTCCCAGCTGGATTACAACAGCTTCCTCGGCGTGATCGGCATCGGCCGTATCATGCGCGGCAAGATCAAAACCAATTCGCCGGTAACCGCTATTGGCGCCAACGGCAAGAAGCGTAATGGTCGTATCCTGAAGATCATGGGGCATTCCGGCCTCCAACGCGTTGAAGTCGACGAAGCCCAGGCTGGCGACATCGTCTGTGTCAGCGGTATGGATGAGCTGTTCATCTCCGACACCCTTTGTGACCAGGCCAACGTTGAAGCGCTGCCAGCACTGACGGTGGATGAGCCGACCGTATCCATGACCTTCCAGGTCAACGATTCGCCGTTTGCCGGCAAGGAAGGCAAGTACGTTACCAGCCGGAACATCAAGGAGCGTCTGGAAAAAGAACTGCTGCATAACGTTGCGCTGCGTGTTGAGGAAGGCGACTCTGCCGACAAGTTCAAGGTGTCCGGTCGTGGCGAATTGCACCTCTCAGTTCTGATCGAGAACATGCGACGCGAAAACTTTGAGTTGGCCGTTGGCCGCCCCGAAGTGGTTATCAAGGAAGTGGATGGCGAAAAGCAGGAGCCGTACGAGAACGTCATCGTGGATATCGAAGAGCAGCACCAGGGTGCCGTCATGGAGCAAATGGGGCTGCGCAAGGGCGACCTGACCAACATGGTGCCGGATGGCAAGGGCCGCATGCGTCTGGATTACACCATTCCCGCTCGCGGCCTGATTGGTTTCCGGAATACCTTCCTGACCATGACCTCAGGTACCGGCATCCTTACGTCCACGTTCAGCCACTATGGCCCGATCAAGGTTGGGGACGTTACCAGCCGCCAGAACGGCGTCATTGTGTCGATGGCTACGGGTACCGCGCTGACCTACTCCCTGGAAACCCTGCAGAGCCGCGGCAAGCTGTTCCTGGATCCGGGGCAGGAGATCTATGAAGGGCAACTGTGTGGTATTCATAGCCGGGACAATGACCTGGTGGTGAACCCCACCAAAGCCAAAAAGCTCGACAACATGCGTGCCTCCGGCAAGGATGAAGTCATCGGTCTGGTGCCCCCCATCAAGTTCACGCTTGAGCAGGCGTTGGAGTTTATTGACGACGATGAGCTGGTGGAAGTGACGCCGAAGTCCATCCGGCTGCGCAAGAAGCTTCTGACCGAGAACGAGCGTAAGCGCGCCAGCAAGAAGTAATGTCTTTATGGGGTCAGATGAAAGTCTTCATCTGACCCCATTTCCTTTTGTACTCCCCTCTACGGAATGCCTCTTTCTTTTCGCTTAAGCTAAACTCCGGGTAAATCCTTTAAACGGAGCGCTTCATGCTCAGCCTGTACCCGGAAATCAAGCCCAACGCCCAGCACCGTATTGCCGTTGATCCACCTCATGAACTCTACGTTGAAGAAAGTGGAAACCCCGACGGGATGCCGGTTCTCGTTGTTCATGGTGGCCCGGGGGGTGGGTGCGAGGACTATCACCGGCGGTTTTTCGATGCCGAGCGGTTCCGGATTATTCTTATGGATCAGCGCGGTGCCGGCCGTTCCACGCCGCTTGCCGAACTCGAGGGTAACAGCACCGACAAGCTGGTTGAGGATATGGAGGCGGTACGCTCGTTCCTCGGTATCGATAAGTGGCTTCTGTTTGGCGGCAGTTGGGGGTCGACCCTGAGCCTTGTTTACGCCCAGTCACATCCAGAACGAGTGTCCGGGCTGGTTCTGCGTGGCATATTTCTCTGTCGTCCCCGCGATATTCAGTGGTTCTACCAGGAAGGGGCCAGCCGTGTGTTTCCGGACTACTGGTCTGACTTCGAGGCGCAAATTCCGGAAGTCGAGCGCGATAACATGGTGGCAGCCTATTACCGAAAATTGACCAGTACCAACGAGCTGGAGCAGATCCAGGCGGCCAAGGCATGGTCAATCTGGGAGGGTAGGTGTGCAACTCTGCATCCGAACCCCAGGGTAGTTGAGCATTTCGGCCATCCCCATGTAGCCATCGCGCTGGCCCGTATCGAATGCCACTATTTCATGAACGCCGCCTTTCTTGAGCCCGACCAGATCCTTCGCAATGCGCACCGTCTGGCGGACATTCCCGGGATTATCGTACACGGACGCTACGATATGGTTTGTCCTCTGGATAATGCCCAGGCGCTCAGTAAGGCCTGGCCCGAGGCAGAATTCCAGATCATTCGGGATGCGGGCCACTCTGCATCGGAGCCAGCTATTGTCGATGCACTCATTCGCGGTGTTGAGTCCGTTGTCGCGAAAACTGAAAAAAGTGCTGGCTGAATTGCGTTTTGAGGGTTGCGGCCGGTAATTGGCATGGATACACTCTTGCCCGATCTTAATTTTTGCCTGTTCAATCGTCCTCAAGGCAGTTGATGAAAGGATTGATCCAGCGAGTTTCGCAAGCCAGTGTTACCGTGGGCGGTGAGCAGATAGCCTCGATCGACAAAGGCCTTTTGCTGTTGCTGGGCGTCGAGAAAGGAGATAGCGAGCGCGAGGCAAGGGAACTTTGCCGAAAAATCCTCACTTACCGTGTGTTTCCCGATGACGCAGGGCGGATGAATCGCAGCCTGCTGGATGTCGGTGGTTCCCTCCTTGTTGTTCCACAGTTCACTTTGGCGGCCGATACGTCTTCCGGAACCAGGCCCGGTTTTTCCCTGGCTGCGGGGCCGGATGACGCCAACAAGCTTTATGAATCGTTTGTGGCAGACGCAATTTCACGCCTGGGGCCGGATAGAGTAGGGGAAGGAAGGTTTGGCGCGGATATGAAGGTTGGGTTAACGAATGATGGGCCTGTCACCTTCATGCTTGAGAATAGACAAAGGTGTGAATAGGTCGTTGCACTAGTATTGTGCGCAGGCCGCCATGCTGGCCTGCAATGGTGCGAAATTACCATCAGAGACTTTGTGTGTGCGCAGTTTTAAGGGGGCAAGCTGCTGTTAATAAAGAGTTAATGGTAATCTGGCCTCGGATTTGAAATATAACTGCAACGGAGCTCCTGAGCGCCAAATCGCATAAATAATTGCGTTTCTGGTGCCAAAAGAGCTAAAAATGCAGCGCAGTTAATTTGCAAAATGAGAATGATTGTATTAAAACAGTTTCATCATTCAGGACTTTAAGAAGATCCTGTAAGTGGTTGAGCTGTATAGATCTGGAATCTTTCAGATTTATCCGAAGAAGAAGAAAAGTTACTTGTGTGTCATCAAACTGACACAAGGGTAATGCAGAATCGGCCTCATCCAGCCTGACTGGTGAAGCCTTACAAAATCGGGATAAGAACCCGTCGCTAAAACCTGAGTTAACTCAAAAAGGAAGACGCAACATGAAAAAAACGCTCATCGCATCTGCTATTGCAGCCGCTACCTTCTCTGGCAGTGTTTTCGCACAGGCTGAAATGTCAGCTTCCGAACTGGCGGCCAAGATGGACTCCATGCCGTCTGTATACGGCAACATCCAGTACGTGCTGAAGCACACCAACGTTGACGGCGGTGGCTCCGAGGTTGAGCACGCTGACAACGGTTCCACTCTGGGCGTTAAGCACGATCACGAAATCGCTCCGGGCATCACTGGCTTCTTCAAGCTGGAGCTTGAAGGCATCAACGCTGACGACAAGTCCAGCAGCAACGGTATCGACGCTCTTGACGAAGCCTACGTAGGTGTTAAGGGTGATAGCTTCGGTCAGATCTGGGTCGGCTCTGACGATTCTGTCTACGAAAGTGCCATCGTAAAGATTGGTAACTTCCACGAAGTGGGTTCCGACATTTTCGGTAACTACTCCACTGGTGAAGGTGACCTGGTCCAGTACATGTCTCCGTCTTTCGGCGGTCTGACTGTTGCTGCAGCTGTTCAGGTTAACGGCGATAGCGACACCAAGGGCGGCGCGGACAAATCTTACCCGTACCAGCTGGTTGCGACCTACGCTGTAGACGCTCTTGAAGTGTCTGTTGGTATGGACTCCAACGACGGCGGCGCTGCAGCCGACAACAACGAAAACAGCTACGGTCTGACAGCGACCTACAGCGCTGGCGACTTCAGCGTGATTGGTGAATACCAGACCCGCAAAGACGTAAACGACATCGTTGGCGTAATGGGTGTGTACACCATGGGCGCGAACCAGTTCGCTCTGTCTTACCAGATGCTGGACGACGATGCTTCTGGCGACAAGAAAGACACCGTAATCCTGCAGGCTCTGCACAACGTGTCTGATCACATGTACGTTTACTTCGAAGGCTACCTGTCTGGTTCAGACGCAGCTAACGAGTACAGCCTGGAAGGCGCCTCTGGCGACGAGCAGTCCATCGCTTCAGTTGGTGCTGTTTACTACTTCTGATCAGCCAACCGGCTAATCCTGTAGTATGAAAACCGGCGACCCTTGGGTCGCCGGTTTTTGCGTTTATGAACATGAGAAAAGGTCGTGGAAATGGCAACCGAACTGGAAATCAAGCTCAGTGTATCTGAAGCTGCCCAGGCGCAGGCTTTGCAGTGGCTCTCAGCCCGCCCCGAGGTTCTACCTGGAAAAACCAAATCCCTGGTCAATCGCTATTTCGACACGCCAAAAGCTGACTTGAATCGCGCCAAAGCCGCTTTGAGAATCCGCAAAGCCGGTGATGACTACATCCAGACTCTGAAAACCCGGGGTGAATTTGTCGATGGCGCCCACCGGCGCGAAGAGTGGGAGTGGCCGGTATCAGGTCCGGATCTGGATTTGTCGCTTCTGGAAGACACACCGCTGAATACCGATCTGGATCTCGGCAGTCTGCGGGTGGTGTTTGAAACCAACTTCCAGCGTAACGTGCTCTGGTTGGAAGAGGGGCAGAGTGTCATCGAGATCGCCCTCGATTCTGGCAGTGTGGCTGGCAATGAAGCCAGGTGGCCACTGCACGAGGTGGAGTTTGAGCTGAAAAGCGGTGACGGCAGGCACTTGGTCGCTTGGGCACTTGAGCTGGCCCGAGAAGTTCCCGTTTTTCTGAATCTTATCAGCAAGGCCGAGCTGGGGTATTTTCTTGCGGGCCTCTACCGCCCGGAGATTGTTTGCAATACTGAGCCGCTAACCGTAACCGAGTTCCTTCAGGCGTTGGGCAGCTGTTGGCTGCTTGACGAGCCTTTCCCTGCAGACCAATTGGATCTTTCGAAAGTAGCAAATGTAGCTGCTGCCGCGGGGTGCGGGGAGCTTTGGGAGCATGTGGTCGCTGAGCTGGCTCGCGGATCGACGGTTCGTAGTCTTTCCGAAAACGCTACAGAGCCGGGTGTTCTCCAGTTGCAGCTGGCCAGTTCAGGGCAGTAGCTGGCGGATTGTGGAGTCCGGTGGTTTCTAGTCGGGAGACTTGTTTTTTTCTGGCTCTGCTTCGCCCGTTTCCTGCGCGGCGGAGTGGGCTCGCCACTGCTTCAGGAAAACCCGGTATCGCTCCAGGGCTTCCTCCACTACTGACACCTCTGGTGTGTCAGCGGACTTAACAAGCACAATCAATCCCTTGCCTTCAATTTCCTCGTTGGTCGGCGGATGACATATGACTTCATTGTCGTCATCAATGTAAGCGAGCGCAGTCCCTATGCCATGACGGACCAGGGCGCTGACTATGTCCGCCCAGTTCAGGTCGTCCAGCTTCAGCTCGTACCGATGGGGATGATCGTGCTCGTAGTTGAACAGGTCCTCCAGAACCTTTTCCGAGCCGGGGGCAACCACTGAACGCACCATGATTTCCGGATAAGTTCGAACAGGGCGGATGATGGTCCTCACACCTAGCGCCTTGAAGCGTCCCCGGTTCTGGTCGTTGACGCATTCGACGATGGTGTGACTGCCGAGATTCAGCTCTGTCAATCGATGAGCGATGTCGAAAGTCAGGCTATCTGAATAGGGATCGGCTTCGTCTGCCGCGAGCACGATGATATGTCTGGCACTGCCGGCGTGAACTGCTTTTAGCGCCTCGGGGTCGAACCCTGCACCGTGATGGTGCACGACTCCGATGTCGGAAAGTTCTGTGGGCAGTCCCATCGGAAACTGGCGAGTCAGTATCATGATAGGAATGGTTTCATAGCCCGGGATTTCCCGAATCTGGGAAGCAAACCTCATGAAATACTGCTCGCCCCCGTGCTGGGGCGTGTTAACAATAATGATGTGGTCATTCATTTTATAGATCCACCTTCCTGTGAGAATCCGTTCCCGTCGATAGAACCGGTACTCGATATAGTCGCTGACGATCAGTGTCAGCAAGGTAATTGAGGTAATAAACATCAGCACAATGGTGCTGAACCGACCGATCATGGTCTGGGGCGCATAGTCGCCATAGCCAACGGTGACCAGTGTGGTCATTGTCAGCCAGGCAGCTTCGAATAATGAAAGGTCTTCGGCTGCCCAGATGATCAGAACCTGTACCGAAAGCAGCGCGCCCAGTATTGCGAACAGGCGCTTCATCCGGCTTCGAATCAGACCACCCATGGGCAGATGGGTTTCCTGATGCTCCGGATTCAGTGGGCGGCGGTTTCGTTGCATCCGTGTCGGCGGCCTGTTCAGTTGCGGGGAAGTTCGTTATACAGTACCGGAAATATAACAGAGAGACAGGGGTTTGCATTATGTCCGAGCCGTGGCACAGCCTTCCGAAACCGCTGGCGGATGATGTCGCAGGGTGCTGGAAATCGGTGTTTCCGGATGGAATTCCGGCCTGGTTAACCTCATCGGAAGGCATGGATGACGCAGTGGTAGCTACGGCAATTTCCCGCAGCCTGTTCCTGCGCCAGACCCTGGAGCGCCATGCCGGGCAGATTCAGGCCCTGGTGGTTTCCCGTTCGCTGGCGGAGCCGACCACCCCTGAATACCTGCAAGATCGTTGGCAGGATTATCTCTCCGAGGTCGATAGCGAATCGGAGCTGCATTCGGCCCTCAGGCAGTTCCGCATGGAGTCCCAGTTCCGGATTATCTGGCGGGATCTGATGCGCTGGGCGGATCTGGCAGAAACCATGGCAGCGACCAGTGCCTTCGCCGATATTTGTATTGATGGCGCTCTCAGCTGGCTATACAGCGACGCTTGCGAGCAATATGGCACACCTCGCGGGGCTGATCCGGTGACCGGCAAGGAAGCAGACCAGAAAATGGTGGTCCTTGGCATGGGCAAGCTGGGTGGTCGGGAGTTGAACGTCTCCTCGGACATCGACCTCATTTTCGCCTTTCCAAGCAAGGGGGAGACTGTTGGCGGGCGTCGCTCGCTGGATAATCAGCAGTTTTTTGTGCGGTTGGGGCAGCGACTGATCCAGGCACTGGATCAGATAACGGCGGACGGCTTTGTCTTCCGTGTAGACATGCGGCTTCGGCCCTATGGCCAGAGCGGTGCCCTGGCTCTGAGTTTCGCGGCACTGGAGACCTATTACCAGGACCAGGGCCGTGACTGGGAGCGCTATGCCATGGTCAAGGCCCGTGTGGTGGCTGGCGACCAGAGGGCCGGCCAGGTTCTGATGGAGAGCCTGCGTCCTTTTGTCTATCGCAAGTACATCGATTTCAGCGCCTTCGAGTCCCTCCGTAGCATGAAAGCCATGATCGGTCGGGAGGTGCGCCGAAAGGGACTCGAAAATAACATCAAGCTTGGTAGCGGCGGTATCCGCGAAATTGAGTTTGTGGTACAGGCATTCCAGCTCATTCGTGGTGGGCGGGATCGGGAGCTTCAGCAGCGGGAACTGCTGGTCATCCTGAAGGAACTCGAGGAATTGGAGCTCTTGCCTTCATCGGTGGTGCGTGAGCTGCGCGAAGCCTATGTGTTCCTGAGGAACCTGGAGCATGCGCTTCAGGGTATGGAAGACAAGCAGACCCAGCTGCTGCCGGAGGATGAGCTGTCCAGGGCACGGGTTGCCACAATCATGGGGTTCGAGACCTGGCAGGCGTGTGAGCAAAGTCTCACCGAGCACAGGGCACGCGTGGCCACCCATTTTGCCAATATCATCGCCACCGAGGATGAAGAGGATGACGGTGAGAAGTCGCTTGAAGAAGGCTGGTTCGAACTCTGGCTCGCTGAAATGGAAGAGGGCGTAGCCGCCGACTGGCTGAAATCCTGTGGCTATGAAGCCCCCGAGAATACGTTGGCGGAACTGGCGGATCTACGTGACAACCGGACCGTACAGAACCTTCAGACCCAAGGGCGAAGACGGCTCAATCAGTTTATGCCCATGCTGCTTGAGGCGCTTACCCAGGTCGATAACCCCTCTGAAACCCTGTCGAGGGTGTTGCAGCTGGTCGAGGCCATCCTCCGTCGAACCGCCTATATGGTGTTGCTGATTGAGAACCCGGGCGCCTGTACCCAGTTGGTCCGGTTGTGCAGTGAGAGCCCCTGGATCGCCCGGCAACTGGCAGAAACGCCGCTGTTGCTGGATGAACTCCTTAACGCCGAGAGCCTTTACAGTCCACCTGCAAAGGCAGAGTTGCAGGATGATTTGCGCCAGCAGATGTTGCGGATTCCGTTTGAGGATCTGGAAGAGCAGATGGAGTCGCTGCGGCATTTCAAGAAGGCCCACATTCTGCGGGTAGCGGCATCGGAGCTAAAAGGCACGTTGCCGTTGATGAAGGTTAGTGATTATCTGACCTGGATCGCAGAGGTTGTTCTGGACCACGTCGTGGACGTGGCCTTCGCCAATCTGGTCAGCCGCCATGGCTACCCAAGAAGGAAAGATGGTTCTGCCTGTGAGACCGATTTCGCCATCATTGGTTATGGCAAGTTGGGCGGTATCGAGCTTGGCTACACCTCCGATCTTGATCTGGTATTTGTGCATCAAGCCGACCCGGAACTGGCGACCGATGGCGAAAAGCCCATCGATAACGCGGTCTTCTACACCCGGTTGGGGCAACGGATTGTTCACATTCTCAATGCTCAGACGCCGTCAGGCCAACTCTACGAGGTTGATATGCGCTTGCGGCCATCTGGAAACTCGGGGCTTCTGGTAAGCACATTACAGGCGTTTGAAAAATATCAGCGGGAAGATGCCTGGACCTGGGAGCACCAGGCGTTGGCTCGTGCCCGGGGCGTTGCCGGATGCAGTGAAACTCTCGAAGCCTTTGAATCCATCCGCCACGATATTCTTTGCCAATCCCGCGACCGTGAAAAGCTTCGCAAAGAGGTGGTCGACATGCGTGAAAAAATGCGCGCCAGCCTCGCCACACCCGAAAACCGGCAGGCCGAGGTATTCCATATCAAGCATGATACTGGTGGTATCGTCGATATCGAGTTCATGGTCCAGTACCTGATGCTGGCCTGGTGTGCGGAGCATCCGGAGCTGACCCAGTGGTCCGACAATATTCGCCAGATGGAAGAGCTCGGCCGTGCGGGTGTGATGGCTGTGGAAGATGCCGAGAAGCTTCGGGAAACCTTCATCGCGCTTCGCTCGACCATCCATCGACGGGCGCTTCAGAATCTTAATAGCCAGGTGGAAGGCGATGCCTTTACCGAGGAGCGTGACTACATCCGCGCCATGTGGAAAAAAGTGATGATTGATACCTGAGGCAAATTCAATTCCGGCAGATTTTCCTGCTAGAATGCCGGTTCCCCGAAAAAACGCTTTTTAGGAGCAATGAAGAATGTCGATGGCTGATCGCGATGGCGTTATCTGGCTGGATGGTGAAATGGTTCCCTGGCGGGAAGCCAAGACGCACGTCCTGACTCACACCCTGCATTACGGCCTTGGCTGTTTTGAAGGTGTGCGGGCCTACAATACCGCGAACGGCCCGGCCATTTTCCGCCTGAAGGAGCACACCGATCGTCTTTTCCGGTCTGCCCACATCCTGAACATGAAAATGCCGTTCAGCAAGGACGAGATCAACGAGGCGCAACGCGCCGCTGTCCGTGAAAACAACCTCGACGAGGCTTACCTTCGCCCGATGGTGTTTCTCGGCTCTGAAGGCATGGGACTGCGAGCAGATAACCTGAAAGTGCACGTGATGGTTGCAGCCTGGAGCTGGCCCTCCTACATGTCCCCGGAAGCAAAAGAAATGGGCATCAAGGTGCGCACATCGTCTTACACGCGCCACCATGTGAATATCACCATGTGTAAGGCCAAGGCCAACGGCAACTACATCAATTCCATGCTGGCGCTGAATGAGGCCATTTCCGGCGGGGCCGAGGAAGCGCTGCTGCTGGACAACGAAGGCTACGTTGCCGAGGGCTCCGGGGAAAACATCTTTATCATGCGTGATGGTGTGCTGCACACGCCTGAACTCACCTCTTGCCTGGAAGGTATCACCCGCGCCACCATCCTGGACTTCGCCCGCGAGCTGAACATTCCGGTCAAGGAGCGCAGGATCACCCGTGATGAGGTCTATATCGCAGACGAAGCCTTCTTTACGGGCACCGCGGCCGAGGTATTGCCGATCCGCGAGCTGGATGGCCGAGTGATCGGCGCCGGCAAACGTGGCCCGGTGACCGAGAAGCTGCAGGGCATGTACTTTGATGCGGTCAAGGGCAAGCTGGCTGAGCACAGTGGCTGGCTGACTCACGTAAAAGGCTGATTCCAGAAAAAGTCGCAAGCCGCCGTTGACTGTTTCAGCCCGGCGGCTTTGTTATTTAACACACCCTGTTTACTGGCGGGACGAGCACATGGCAGACGTTATCAAGGTACCGGTGTCTTTCGGCGAGGTGCTGGACAAAATCACCATCCTCGAAATCAAATCCGAGCGCATCAAGGATGAAGCGAAGGTCAAGAACGTTCGTCTCGAACTGGACGAACTGAGCGCCACCTGGGACGAGGCGGTAAAGGACAAGGCTGCTGAAATTTCCGATCTTCGCAAGCAGCTGAAGGCGGTGAACGAAGAGCTGTGGGTGATTGAAGACGACATTCGTGATCAGGAGGCCGCCCAGGATTTTGGCCCGAAATTTATTGAACTGGCCCGCGCAGTGTACGTCACCAACGACAAGCGTGCTGCCATAAAGAAAGAGGTCAACCTGGCCCTGGGATCACGTTTCGTGGAAGAGAAGTCCTACCAGGACTACACCGCCCGTAAGTGAAGCCCGGGGCAGATTAGCGCTCAAAAACGGGGCCCGCGTCAGGTAGACTCGGGCCCCGTTTCTGGATCGGGCGTTACCTGTGCTTCAACCCACCGATCCAGCATCTCCGTTGCATCCGCCACCGTAATCAGTTCCATTGCCCCCTCGAACTCTGCTTTGGCCCCCCATCGAGCCTGTTCCACCGTTTTACCAGTGAACTTTTCAAGTGCTTCTGGATACCGGTTCACACACCACTCAAGAGAATTGTAGGGGCCTGACCGGTACGGATTGCTGGCGGCAAACAACCCAAGCACATCGGTACCCACTGCACTGGCGATATGTGCCGGTCCGGTATCGGGGGCCACCACCAGGTCGGCGTGAGTCATCAGCGCTGTGAGCTGTTTGAGGGTGTCCTTGCCGCAGATGTTGTGGGCTTTCTCCTTCATCGCGGCTTCAATAGCAGCGCAATACTCGGCCTCGAACGGGGCAGGGCTTCCGACCAGGATCACCTTCATACCGTGCTTTTGAACTGCGTGATCGGCCAGCTGCGCGTAACGCTCGGCAGGCCAGTTACGAAGGGTGTGGCTGGCGCAGGGGCTGATCACAAGGTTTCTGCGATCAGGCGCCAGTTGATCGCTGGCAAACTGGTGGTCTGATTCACTCAAGGGAATCTGCCAGCGCGGTGGTGCCGGGTCTAGCCCCAAAGGCTCCAGGAAGCTGGCCAGGCAGTCGCGAACATGCTGTTGCGGAGCCGGTTTGATTCGGCGGTTTATAAACAGACTGTGAAGATCCTTGCTGCGGGCCTTGTCATAACCAATTCTGGTGCGGGCGGGAATGCACGCGGCAGCGAGGTTGGCTCTGAATGCTACCTGCATATGCAGCAGTGCATCGAATTTGCGCCCCTGCATCTGTCTGCGAAGCTCCGCGTACCCTTTGCGCCCGGCCTTCTTGTCGAAAACAATGAACTCAACGCCGGGCAGATCGCCAATCAGCTTGGCTTCGATCTTGCCGATAACCCAGGTGATCTTTACCCCGGGAAGCTGCTCCTGAAGGCTCAGCACAACAGGTATCACGTGGGTTACGTCACCGATGGCGGACAGGCGAAGAATGCAGATGGAGTTCATCAGATATTGATCCGGTTCAGGTTGTGGCCTGGGGCTGTGGAGCTTAGTCGGCAATCATTGGTAAACTGGCCGCCATTCTAACGCACTCGCGCGTGTCCGTCCTGGCGTGAGCGCGTAAGGTGTGTTCTTTCTGTTTCGGTGGCCGGGGACCCAGCATGGTGGAGTCTGAAATCTGTATTCGGGAAAGGGCTTCGGCAATGCTGATTCATCCCGATTATGAGGGCAGGGTTACCCAGGACTGGTTCAATGCCGCCACCTGGGGCGATCAGGCGAGGCCGGTGAGTAGCGGCGGTCGCGGCGGCGCCTGGTTCTTGCAGGCCGGAGAAGACAAGCTGGTGCTTCGCGAATATCGCAGGGGTGGTTTGGTGGCGAAATTTGCCCGATATGCCTATGCCTTCACTCGTGAGGCCGATGTGCGATCCTTTGCTGAATTCCGCCTGCTGAATGCAATGCTCAGCAAGGGGCTTCCCGTACCCCGTCCGGTGGCAGCCTGGTATCGGAAACTGTCACCGATTCAATACCGGGCCGCCATCATCATTGAGCGACTGGAGAACACTTCACCATTAGCTGATCTTATTGCCGAACTGGACGGTGATGCCTGGGAGTCCATCGGAGAAACGATTCGTCGATTTCACGACGCGGGTGTCATGCATGCTGACCTTAACTGCTTCAATGTACTGGTTCGGGGCGACGAATACTTTCTGATTGATTTCGACAAGAGCCGACTTACTGCAGACAGTGCGCCAGCCCGCTGGAAAGAGGCGAATCTTGATCGCTTCTCGCGGTCGCTGGTGAAAGTGGCCGGAGAACACACCCGGGCAAAGGTCTGGAGTTATTTCATGAACGGATATAACAGGGGAATGGCCGCTTGACCAATCCACGACAGGGCGGATCGCTTCCGTCAATACTTTGCCTTACGGATGCCTGCGATCGTCCGGAAACTGAACTTTTTATCGGACTCAGAAAAGCCGGATTTGACCTCGACGTCATGTGTAACCCCAAGGGCAGGAATTATCAGCGTCTTGTCGACGAGGGCATGGTTGCCAGTCCCATGGCCCTGAAGAGTCGCTTCGACAAAGAAGGCACCGAGGCCATCCGCCAACAACTGGCCAAGAAAAATTACGAGGTCATTCATGCCTATAATCCCCGGGCCCTGGCCTGCGGATTACGGGCTTCCCGGGGCACCGATATCAAGATCGTCGCCTATCGCGGTGTGATCGGTAATATCAGCTTTCTCAATCCGGAGTCCTGGATTACCTTCTTGCACCCACGCGTCAGCAAGATTGTCTGTGTCGCCGATGCCATCAAGGATTATCTGGCGAGCCTCCGGCTTTTGTGGATGCACATCCCTGAGCGCAAGCTTCAAAGAATCTACAAGGGGCACGATCTGGACTGGTATCAGTCGCCCAAGGCCGATCTCACCCAGTTTGGTGTTCCCGAAGGTGCCTTCGTGGTGTGCTGCACCGGACGGAATACCCCACGAAAAGGCTTCGATGACCTGATAGAAGCAGTCGACAAGCTGCCTGCGGATGTGAACGTACATTTGCTGCTGGTCGGAGACGTCATTGATAACGAAGAGATTCAGGCG
Source organism: Marinobacter salsuginis (assembly GCF_009617755.1). Classification (NCBI taxonomy): domain Bacteria; kingdom Pseudomonadati; phylum Pseudomonadota; class Gammaproteobacteria; order Pseudomonadales; family Marinobacteraceae; genus Marinobacter; species Marinobacter salsuginis. The sequence continues at coordinate 109,428 of NZ_BGZH01000004.1, read as the reverse complement.
CAGGCCGCTGCTACCTCTCACCCCGAGCGGATCCACTTTACAGGCTACCGCACCGATGCCCCGGCCATCGCCGCCGCCAGTGACGTCTTTGTGCTTCCCTCCAAAGAAAGAGAAGGGCTGCCCCGGGCCGTTATTGAGGCCATGGTCTATGGTGTGACGCCGGTGGTGACCAGTGTCGGCGGCATGCCGGAACTGGTGGAAGACGGTGTCAGCGGTATTGTGGTTCCACCGAAAAATGCCACCGAGCTGTCGGAAGCTATCGAGCGGCTTTACCGCGACAGAGAGCTGTCGGCCAAGCTTGGGCAGGCAGCGCGGCAAAGGATCGCCCGGGATTTTCACACCTCACAGACCGTCAGCGAGACGGGTGAGCTATACAAAACACTCACGGGCAGGGCTTGAATGCGGCGGTATCTGTTTTTTGTCAATCAACCCTATTCCTATTCGATTCTGCGACCGCTGCAGGAAGAGATACTGCGCCGGGGTGACGAAGCGGCCTGGTTTGTCGCGGGTTGCTCAACGGCGCCGCTTCGATCCGATGAGCGTCGTCTTGGCAGCGTAAAAGAGGTTATGGAATACAACGCCGATGCTACCTTTGTCCCCGGGGACTGGGTGCCCTATTTCTTCCCGGGGATCAAGGTCGAGGTATTCCATGGCATGGCTCGCAACAAGCGCGGCCATAGCAGCGAGGACGAAAGTGATCATTATCGCATTCGCGGATGGTTTGATCTCTACTGCACCCATGCCATGAAAGATACGGAAAAGTTCCGTGAGCTGGCGGCCCAATACCAGCATTTCGGGGTTGCCCACACTGGCTGGCCAAAGCTGGATCCTCTGCTATCGCAGCCTGGTGAGGGGAAGAGAAAGCGCTCGGAAAATGAGCTGCCTGTCGTATTTTACGCCTCCACGTTCAGCCGCTCCGTTACGTCCGCTCCGGATCTGGTGGAGAAAATTGGTGAGCTTTCCAGGAATGGTCGCTGGAAATTCATTGTTACCCTGCACCCAAAGATGGATCCTGCGGTAGTGGATCAGTATCGCAGGCTGAGCGGCGATAACCTCCGTTTTGTCGAAAGCGATGAGGATCTGTTACCCCTGCTTCCGCAGGCAGATGTGATGCTGTGCGATACCTCGTCCATCATGTTCGAATTCATGTTCCTGGATCGCCCGGTGGTTACCTTCCGGACGAAAATGCCGGGCCCTTATCTGATCGACGTCCACGAAGTTGAGGATGTTGAGTCAGCCCTGGAAGAGGCAGTGCAGTATCCCGACACCCTGATGCAAGAAACACGAGCCCTTTGCGACCAGTTGCACAGCTTCAGGGATGGTCGCTCCAGCGGCCGGGTACTGGATGCGGTTGAGGATTTCCTGATCAACAAGCGAGGCGAACTGAAACGCAAGCCGCTGAATCTGCTGCGCAAACTGAAAGTCAGACGCCGTTTGCGCAAGGAACTTGCACGCATGGCACCGGAAAGCTCAGGATAGATTCTTCGAAGGTCCAAACCGGGAAACGAATGATTTGAGCAGCGCCGCCAGTCCTATTAACGTCTTTGTTGCGAGCACGCCCCTCCAACTGATCAGTTGCTCCGAGGCTCGCTACCATTATGGCTGCAGCGCTGAAACCACGCTTCTTGTCATTGCCAGGCCTGATAACCGGGAGACCGAGGGGCAAATGGCTTTTCTCGCCGAGGCCCTGGGCTGGCAGGGCATCGAAACCATCTATCTTAAGAAAAGTTCGTTTTATCTGCGTCTGGGGGCGGTCGCCAAGAGCCTTTCGCGACGCAAAATCGAAAGGTTGTTCATCGGGAACAAATCCAGCTGGATCCACGAAGTGTTCTATCGGGGATTCGACAGCGAGCAGCTGATTTTTGTGGATGATGGCCTGGCGACAGTAACCTACTACCATGCCATTCATGATGAGGGGATCGCCTCCCGGATCTCACCGGCCAAGAAACGGCTCCTCAGAACCATGGGTATCCGGATTCACCGCGTTGTTCCGGATGTGATCGCCTTCTTTACCTTCTTTCCGTTACCGAGCTCCGGGCTTGTTCAGGTGCAGGTTCACGATTTCCCGGTCTTTCGTAGAACCTTTAAAACATCAGCCCGTGACAGCAGCCAGACGCCCATGGTGGGGTTCCTTGGCCAGCCTTTTGGTGGTGAGGATCGGCTTGCGCAACTGAAACTGCAGATTCAGCATGTGGTGGAACGTCATCCTGATAGCCGCGTCGTGTACTTTATGCACCGAAAGGAAAGCCGGGAAGAGTTGGAGGCCTTGCTGGCGGAATTTCCGCTCGAGATACGGCAGGCCGGTCGTCCGATAGAGGTGGAGGTAGCCCTGTCCGGAGAAACTTATCTGGCGTTCTACAGCTTTGCTTCAACCGCTCTGTTTACCCTGAAAAAGATTTTTCCGGAGATCCGGGTGTTCCAGATTGATGACGCCGCACTGGGCGCACGGCTACCCTATTACGAGGAAATACGGTGTATGTTCAGTAGCATCGGTGTGGAAACGACGCTCCTCCGGGGATCACGAGTCTTCAAAGCGGGCCGGCCGGTCCAGAGTCCATAACCCCGCATACTTATTGAAGGTTACCTGCGCATAGGTCACGGCCGTCAGATAACCCACAGCGCCATCCAGAAAACCGAACCGAATAAAGTACACCTGCACAAACGTCATCAGGCCCCGCAGAGTCGGGTAGATCATGGTTCGGGTTTTCTTGCCTTTACGATGCTTCTCCAGAGAGCCAAGCCAGGCGTATTTCGCGCTTTTCTCCAGCGAATGGCCGAAATCCCGGTGCGTGTAGTGCGTCAGGCGGCCTCTAAGGGTTTTGGTCTTGCGCCCCGATGGAATCAGTATCCGCTCATGTACCAGAGCGTCTGAAAAGCTGACGCCTTCCCTACGGAACAGCCGGAGCGGGGCTCGACCGCTGCGGCCGAAATCCAGACGGCTGCCGTAAATCGTTACCGCCCAGGGAAGCTTGTAGGCGTCCGCGTCAGGATCTGCCAGGTGATCGTTGATCTCCCGTGCCAGCTCCGGTGTGACACGTTCATCGGCATCCAGTGACAGCACCCACTCTCCGGTCGCTTTCTCAAGAGCGCGCTGTTTCTGGATGCCAAACCCCGGCCAGTCAGTCACTTCAACCACATCGGCCAACTCTCTGGCCAGTTCCACCGTCCGGTCAGTACTGCCGCTGTCCAGAACAATAATTTCGTCGGCAACCAGCCTTGCGGATTTCAGACAGTCGGTAATATGGTCTTCTTCGTTTTTCGTGATGATGGTCGCTGAAACCTTGCGGGCCCTGTTTCGAACGTATGAGGCGCTTAATTCTGTGAACATGGCCGAGGCGATGGAAGCGATCGCAAGCAGGTAGAAGGTCAGGAACAGGGTTCGATTGAACGTGGCTTCTGTAAGCCCGAACAGGAAGTAGCCGATGGAGATCATGCAACCAGCCGCCGCAAGGTGGGCTGTGGCTGAGTGTCGGCTAGTCAGGTTACGGGCAAAGATGGCCAAAGGAATGAAAATCAGCAGGGCCCAGCTGAGAATGCCCGGAATACCGCTGGTGGCAGCATTATTGAGCAGGTCGTTGTGAGCGTGCCCGGTGCAACAGTCGAGGAAGTGCGCTGGCAGATTGCCGGCTGCCACTTCTGCCTCAATACGGTGGGTATACCCCCCCAGACCTGCCCCGGACCAGGGGCTTTCTCCAAGCATGCTCAGTGCCTGTTCCCAGACCTCCAGACGGATTTCCATTCCTGAGTCCAGGTGGCCGTCATGGAGCAAGCCATTGAGCGAATTCGACATGCGGTCGCTGGTAATAATGGCGCCGGCGACGAGAACTGGCACAACGATCAGTCCGGCAACGCGAAGCCTTTTTCTGAGTAGTGGTACTAGAGCAACCAGAAGAAATGGTAAGGCAACCAGGTTGCTGCGGGTCTCCGACAGCATCGAAATCAGGACGGCAGCCGTTCCACCGATAAAAAACAGTATCGCCAGGCCCAGCCGTTTTTCGCGGACAAAAAACATGGCGCCAACGATGGTTAACATCCCCCCCAGAAGAGCAAGATTTCCAAAGCTGATGGGGTTAATTCCGCCACCAAAACGGGAGTTCATCACCTGACCAAGGGCACCCTGGCGGGCAGCGATGGTCACGAGAAATATCCCGATGACAGACACGGAAACCAGTCCTATGGCCGCAAACGTCGTGCGTGCGCCGACCCTCGCATAGCTGATGGCAATGATCAGAGGCCAGAACAGGATAAACCGGGCGTGCGTTCCAAACGTTTTTCCGCCCTCGTAGTCAAAGCCTTCCAGGGCCCAGGACAGAAAGCTCACCAGTACGAAGAACCAGAAGGAAAAGTGCAGCAACCTGAGCTCTTTGGGCTTGTCCCAACCGGTTTTGTAAAGAGATTTCCTGGCACTGAGCACCATTCCGGCAATGGCGAGCAACAGAGTGGCGCCGGCCAGGATGCTCGACGACAGGAGCACGCCGCCAAGCCCGATGATCAGCAGTGCATGGAGGGCCAGTGTCGGGTTCAACATACGCGATCCGGGTTATAGGGATTGATTTCGCCGGGTGGTCGATGGCGCATGCGTTTGTATTCCCACTGATATTGCTCCGGGATTTCCCGCACGCATTGCTCGATGGCGTGATTCATGGCTGTGGTTGCGGCAACAGGGTCTTTGTCTCCGAGGCCCGGGCCAGTCTCCCGAACAACAATCCGGAACCCGGAGGCATCGGGCAGGCGCTCGGCGTAGGTGATCAGCACGTTGGCGCCGGTACGCTGGATCAGCTTGGACACCAGCGTCATGGTTTTCACTTCCATGCCGAAGAAAGGCGCGAAGGCATTGCCTTTGCCCCGGGGTGACTGATCCGGCAGGATCCCTGCGACACCGCCTTCCCGCAGAATTGAGGCGAGCCGGGCCAGACCCCGACGGTCGCCCCTGACCAGTTCCGAGCCAAGGCGTCCGCGGACCTTGATCATGTAATCTTCGAACTCGGGCATATTCGGCGGGCTATAAAGGGCTGCCATTTTGTAACGGGATGAGAAAAACAAACCCGCCAGTTCCCAGTTGCCGAGGTGCGGCGCAAGGAGAATCAGGCCCTTGTCTCCAGCCATGGCGTCGTCGATCAGTTCAAGCCCCTCGGTTTCACGGATCAGGCCAAGGCATTTCTCCACTGGCCACTCCCACATCAAAGGGACCTCGAGCATGGTCATGCCGGTCTGGGCCAGCGAATTTTTCGACATAGCCGCCCGCTCGGTGTCTGAAAGCTCTGGGAGGCAGATGGACAGGTTAATATCGGTGACCTGACGCGACTTGGTGGGCAGTCGCCATACCAGATAACCCACGAACCGACCCACCCGCTGGGCGCCGGCAAGAGATAACCAGCCGGCAATCCTGAGCAGCCCGGCAATGACGAAATATTTGAGCTTGCTCATTTGCGGCCGTACCGATCCTCGTAGCGGACGATGTCATCCTCACCAAGGTAGGAACCCGACTGTACTTCGATCAGTTCCAGATCGATGACCCCCGGATTCTCCAGCGAATGCACCTGGCCAACCGGAATGTAGGTGGACTGGTTTTCGGTGACCAGATAGGTTTTCTCACCGTTGGTGACCCGGGCGGTGCCACTGACCACGATCCAGTGCTCGGCGCGATGATGATGCATCTGCACGGAGAGCTTGGCGCCGGGTTTTACCGTGATGCGTTTGACCTGATAGCGGGCGCCGTTGTCGATGGAATCGTAAACACCCCAGGGCCGGTAGACTTCCCGATGGTTCATGTGTTCATGGCGGCCATCGGTTTTGATTCGTTCCACTACGGTTTTGACGTCCTGGACACTGTCTTTGTGGGCAACCAGCAGGGCATCCTTGGTTTCGATAACTACCAGATTGTCCACACCAACCGTTGCCACCAGACGGCTATCGGCACGGACCAGCGTGTTCGCGGTGTTGTGGGTAATTACGTCGCCGTTGAGGCTGTTGCCGTCGGCATCCTTGTCACTGACTTCCCAGAGCGCGGACCAGGAGCCGATATCGCTCCAGCCGGCATCCAGTGATACCACCGCGGCCTTGTTCGTCTTCTCCATGACAGCGTAGTCCACCGAGTCCGACGGGCATTCCGCGAAGCGCTCGGCATTGATCCGGGTGAAGTGAAGGTCATCGGCGGTATCTGCGATGGCAGCACGGCATGCGGCCAGGATATCCGGGCGATGGGTTTCCAGTTCCTCAAGGTACTGGCGGGCACCGAACAGGAACATCCCGCTGTTCCAGAGGTACTCGCCGGAATCGAGGTAGCCATTGGCGGTCGCCTGGTCCGGCTTTTCGACAAATTTGTCCACCAGGTAGCTGTCAGGGCCCAGTTCGGCGCCCCGGTGGATATAGCCGTAGCCGGTTTCCGGATGGTTCGGGACAATGCCGAAGGTGACCAGTTTTCCTTCCCGCGCCAGCGGAATGGCTTTCTTCACCCCTTCCTGAAAGGCGGTCACGTCCTTGATCAGGTGGTCGGCTGCCAGGACCAGCATGAGTGGATCTTCGGCGTTGTTCTCCGCGGCCTCGGTCAGCTGCAGTGCTGCCAATGCAATGGCCGGCGCCGTGTTCCGGCCATAGGGCTCCAGAATGATCCGCGTATCCTCATGGCCAGATTGCCGCATTTGTTCAGCAGCCAGGAACCGGTGTTCCTCGTTGCAAATCAGAAGAGGGTTTGCTGCATCCATGCCCTCAAGCCGCGCAACGGTGGCCTGCAGCATCGACAGGGGGCCGTTGGTCAGTTTCAGGAACTGTTTCGGATTCAGCTGGCGCGACATTGGCCAAAGGCGCGAGCCGGTACCGCCAGCCATAATGACGGGGTGAATCATCTGCACACTCCGGGCTTGAGTTAAAGAATGCCAAGAAAAACATCAAAATCAGGCGCGTCATCTTATCATAAGGCAACCATGATATTGTTCTGACCAGTCCGTAAACCGATTGCCTCGACACCAGGAACTTTGATGAAGCTACCGTTATCCGTTTATTACATCACCCAGGATGAAGAGCTGCGATTGCCGGAATCCCTCGCAAAGGTTTCCGGCTGGGTTGATGAAATTATCGTAGTCGATTCCGGGAGCACTGACCGAACCCGCGAAATCGCAGAAGCGGCCGGTGCAAGGTTCGTGCATAACGACTGGCAGGGGTTTGCTTGCCAGAAGGCGTTTGCTGCCAGTCTTTGCCGGAATGACTGGGTGTTGGATCTGGATGCAGATGAGGTGTTGTCAGACGAACTTGTCGCCAACATCCAGGCCCTTTTTTCAAAGCCGGTTGACCCGGACATTGCGGGATTCCGTATGCGCTGGGTTCTGTCGCAGCCGGACCCACGGCATCCATTCCGCCATGATAAATCGAAGAAGATCCTCAGGCTCTACAATCGCAAAAAGGCGGAGATCGAGCCGGAAAAAGACAGCAACAATGACCGGCCGCAGGTGAAAGCTGGACGGGTTGTTGAGCTCAAGGGCGATGTGTTGCATCGCACGCTGATTTCCCTGGAGCAGATGGAGCGAAAGTACTGCCAGTTGTCGACGGAGCAGGCCCGCTTTCTGGCCGCAAAGGGGCGACGAATTTCCAGTGCCCGCCTGTTCGCCGAGTTTCCCGTGAAGTTCCTGAAATATTATCTGCTTCATCGCCAGATCCTGAACGGCTGGTTCGGGCTTAGCGTTTCCATTACTGCAGCCAACAGGAACTTCATGCGCCTGGCCAAGGCTCGGGAGATGCAGATGCTGTCTGAATTCGAGAAGGAAAATACCCGCTAGGTCGCCACCGGGCATAGCCGCCATCAGTTCGCCCGGCGCTCGCCCATAGCCCTCAGGTAGAGCGCTTCCGTTTGCTCTGCCATGGCAGTGATCGTGAGTTTTTCGCGGGCAAATGCCATGGCCGGTTGCTGGCTCCGCTTCAGTGCCTCCAGATCAGCGAGCGCTTGTGCCATTAAATCGGCGAGGTCCCGATCTCGATAACCTGCGCTGAGAGCCGTTTCCGGAAGAATATCCCGTGGTCCAGATACCGGAGTTGAGACAACAGGGCAACCACCAAGAAGGGACTCCGCCAGCACATAGGGAAAACCTTCCCGCTCGGAACTGATTACCGTCAATTGGGCCTCTTCGTAGATCGGTGCCAGATTTTCCCGGAAACCTGCCAGAGTGATCGAGCGTTCCAGTTTCAACTGGCGAATCAACTGTTCAAGCTGTGACTGCTGGCTGCCCTCGCCAAAAATGGTCAGATGACAGTGATCTGCGGTGCTGCCGAGCATGGCCCAGGCTCTGATCAGCGCATCAAAGCCTTTGACGGTTTCGAGTCGTCCCACGGCGATGATATTGGTGACTCCCGAGGGGAGCTTTGGGCCAGCGACGGTTGCCATTCGTTGGTCCCCGGGCGCCACACCGTTGTAGATCAGGTGTTTTCTGGGGTGTCGCAGGGACGCCAGAATCCGGGGGCTTACGGCAATGACTTCGTCGAGTCGATCAAATGCCTTGTGACTGGACTTGGTGCCGTGCACCGTACCCACCCGTGCGCTGGCAAGTTTTCCGGTTTTGGCTACCAGTTGCGCAGCCTTGTTGCCCTGGGCGTGAACAATATCGGGTGACAGTTCGCGAAGGCGCCTTCGGAGGGCAAGCTGAAGCCAGAGATTCCGTCGCCCGAGTTGAACCGGCAGTGGATGAAACTGGACGCCGGCAGGGAATCTGTCCCGATAGGTTTTATGGCCGATCACATGGACGCTATGCCCACGGTCGGCCAGCGCTTTCGCCAGATCGGCAGTGTGCTTCTCCATACCGCCCCAGGTTGTGCCGGGCGTGGCAATCAGCAGGGCAATCGTTAATCGGCGTGGTAACGTCATGATCGGCTGGCGGCGCTCTTCAAAACCATCTCATAAACTTTCAGGCTCGCTTCGGTCTGTGCTTCCAGACGGAACCGGTAGGGGATCTCGATGGCCGGTGGCTCGGTATCCAGCATACGCAAAACGGCCTGAGCGAATTCTTCGACGTTGTCCGGCGTCACCAGCCCATCCCTGAAGCACGCCTGCAGGGTTTCCGCCGCGCCGCCCCGGTTGTAGGCCACAACTGGTGTTCCTGAGGCCAGGGCTTCGGTCACTGTCCGGCCAAAGGGCTCGGGCTTGGTGCTCATATGGCAGACTACGTCGGAGAGCAGGTACAGGTTGGTCATGTCATTGCGCTGGCCCAGAAAGCTGACATTTTCGGTCAGGCCCAATCGCGACCGTTCCTTCTCCAGTTCATCCAGGAAATGCTCTTTGCCGGGTTCTGCGCCACCCACAATAATGCCGTGGCAATCAGGCCGCGCCTTCACCAGCTTCGCCATCATGGCCAGGAAGTCCAGCTGGCCTTTCCAGCGGGAAATCCGCCCCGGCATCATGATGATTTTTTTGCCGGCAAGCTGCGGATACTGACGGAACCAGCGGTCGAGCCATTGTTGTGGAAGCTCCCGCTGATGAAAGGCATCCACATCCACACCCCTCTGGATGACCGTCAGTTTTTCCTCGGGGACCGGGTAATTGTTCATCACGTAATCCCGCACGCACTGGGAGACTGCGATTATGTGATCGGCGCGGGTCATGATGGCGCTATAGGGTGTTACCGAGTACATGCCGTGGAAGGTTGAGACAACCGCCGGTCGCTCGTGCCTCGGGATGCTTTTCAGGGCCAGGAAGATAATCCAGGCGGGCATGCGCGAACGCACATGAATGATGTCGGGCTTCAGTTCGAGGAGCAGTTTTCGCATCGGCAGGATTTGCCCGAAGGAGGCGGGACTCTTCCTGTGTATCGGCATGAAAATATGCTTCGAACCTTGCCCCCGCAGTTGCTCGGCCATGGGGCCACCCTTGGAGACAACAAAGGATTCGTGGCCACGTTTGACGAGATCGGCGGCAAACTCAACGGTGCCTCGCTCCACCCCGCCACTGTACAGTGCCGGAAGTGCCTGAAGAATTCTCAAGGTTGGTTCCCCTTGTGCAGGCGTTGACTGGTTTTCTGGTTCTTTGCGAGCAATCCGTTTTCGATGACCCAACGCGCCGCGCGGTTGGCTTCCCAGAGCGACCGGTCGTGGTCGGCCCGGCCTGCCATAACGCTGGCGTGGTCGGTCCACTGGGCAACATACCCGCTCCGTACCAACCGTTCCACACCTTCCACAACGCGGCTCCCGGATCTGGCAGGCAACTCGAAAAGGCCCGTTGGCACCCCGGAGGTTGCCGCCTCACAAACCATGGACATGCTGTCCGGGGTGACCCAGACCGCTCGCGAGGCCGACAATTGATGGCTCAGCCAGTCCTCGTGGGTCTCGTCCGGATGAACAACGGTAATCCGCAGCCCGGCCATTTCGTCAAGGCGTTCCTGCATGGGCTCTGGTGTTCTCCGGGAGGTACTGATGGTCCACCGCCAGTCGGGGTAATGACCGATCAGGTGGGATATCTGGCCGAGGACAACATCGTCGTCCCAATCGAAATGGGGGGAAGGCCCGCCAATCAGGAGTAGTGCTTCCCGTTTCTCGGTGATTCTGGCCAGGGGGGTGATGGTATTCAGAACGCCCTCGGTTAGCAGTACCCGCGGGCCTGGATGGACGCGATCATGGGCCGGAATCAGTGCGCCGCTGACCAGAGACAGCGGGAATGCGGGCTTCATGATGACCAGTGACCGGCTTCCACGAAGTTTTCGCAGCGCAAGCAATAGTCGATGCGTGCCGGATCCTGCCGCGACGACAAGATCGGGGCGCGGCAATGACTCCTGCATGTGCGGTGGCGATCCCAGGACGGCCCGCCACAGCGGAATTTTCATGGCGGAGGCGTCGACCCAGTAGGTGCTTGCGCCGGTCAGGACGCGAAGGCGGTTACCGAGCCCCTTTAGTTGGTTCCGGTGGCCAGGTTTGCTGTCTGTCAGAAGCCACACCACCGGTGTGGATGCATCCTGCGTTCTGGACTCTGATTTGGCCATGGTGTTCCGGCATGCACTGCCGGCCTCCGTATTGCCAGGGTTCTGTGTTACCGGCGTTTGTAGAAGCCAGGGTCGTTCTCGTCCGGACGGGTCTTGAATCGTCGATGCATCCAGAGATACTGATCAGGCGCTCGCCGCACCTCTCGCTCGATAGTCTGGTTGATCAGTGTTGCATCCTGAAGATCATCCCCACTGGGGAAGTTCTCAAGGGCCGGGTGGAAATATATGTCGTAACCCGGTCCATCGTCGCGCCGGAAATGACTGAACGGAACCACCTTGCATCCGCTGCGCTCCGCAATTCTGGATGTGGCGGTAATAGTGCCCGCCGGTATGCCGAAGAATGGAGCAAAAACAATATCCTTACGGCCATAATCCTGATCGGTGGCATACCAGACCGCACGGTTCTTCTTGAGGCTGCGGAACAACCCTCGGAGGTCTCTCGCGCCCAGCACAGTTCCGTATCGGCGTTCCCGGGCCCTCGTCATGACCGCGTTCATCAACGGATTGTTGTGATCCCGTTGCATAACGTCTGCTTCAATGAATTCGGTTACCAGGCTGCCGCCGAGATCCAGGGTGCTGTAATGCCCCCCCAGTAACAAAACGCCTTTGCCATGGGCCAGGGCTTCCTCGAAGTGTTCAAGGCCATGGACTCGGGTGATGCCCGTGAGTTTCGCCGGATCACGAAACCAGGCAATGCCAAGTTCCAGCAGGCCGATACCATTGGCGATAAAGGCATTGCGAACCAGCGCTGATTGCTGGGCGGCTGTAAGTTCCGGGAAGCACAGACGGATGTTCACCTGGGCGATGTGCCGACGACTGCCGGCAAGGCGGAGCGCCAACAGCCCAGCCAGTTTGCCCAGCCACCACTGAACGCGGATCGGGAGCCGTGACACACACCACATGAGGGATATGGCTATCCACGTGGGCCACCATCGGGGATGACGGTAGGCGGAGTAATCTGTGTTTCGCGGCAATTTGCGGTATTTCTTTTTCACGTAAAGAGGGTCCTGCCAGGTCTCAGTCGATCAACGGTGACACAATGGCCCAAGCGATCAATCGGAAGCAAATCAATAGGTTTTGCGCTATGATAGCGCACTGTTTTGCCCGGAGTCCTGTGTGCTGCAATTTATCTATTCCCAGCTTATTCGGCTGATTCTGCCGTTCATCCTGCTACGCCTGTGGTGGAACGGACGTCGAGCTCCGGATCTCAGGCGCAACTGGTACCAGCGCCTTGGCATTGTGCCCAGGGCAAGCGGCACGGTGGTGTGGGTTCATGCCGTTTCGGTAGGTGAAACCATCGCGGCTGCGCCAATGGTCCGACGTTTGCTGGTCCGGAACCCGGGGATCACCATCCTGATGACAGCCATGACTGACACAGGCCTGGCGCAGGCGCGCAAGATGTTCGGTGATCAGGTGCAGTACGCCTACGCACCCTATGACACGCCCGGTGCCATCCGACGCTTCCTCGACCGTGCCAATCCCCGAATTCTGGTGATCATGGAGACCGAAATCTGGCCGAACATGATTCGCCAGTGCCGAGCACGTCGGGTTCCCGTGTTTTTGATCAATGCCCGCCTGTCAGAGCGATCCGCGCGGGGGTACGAGCGTATTCGCGGCCTTGCCGCTCCTATCATGCGCAGTATCAGTTGGGTGGCGGCCCAGGCGGAGAAAGACGCTGAGAGGTTCCGGCGAATCGGCGTTGCACCGGCCAAAGTCGCCGTCACCGGTAGCGTGAAATTTGACGTTGATATTCCGGAGGACGTGCGGGCAGCTGCCAGGACGCTCCGGCAGAAGCTGGCGGGTAGACCGGTCTGGATTGCCGGCAGCACCCATGGCAACGAAAATGATCAACTGATTGCCGCCCATGTGAAAGTGTTGGAAAAGCATCCGGACGCGCTGCTTATCCTGGTCCCCAGGCATCCCGATCGTTTTGAGCCGGTGGCGGAAAAGACCTTGAAGGAAGGACTGATGCTGGCCCGACGGTCGATGGGAGAAGACCCGGCCGGGGCTCAGGTCTACCTCGGTGATACCATGGGGGAGTTGATGATGCTTTACGGCGCCAGCGACCTGGCGTTTGTTGGCGGCTCGCTGATCGAGCGCGGTGGCCATAATCCACTGGAACCCGCCGGTTGGGGAATTCCCGTGTTTTCAGGTCCTCACTTCTTCAATTTCGAGACAATCTACCAGCGTCTGCTGGATGACCGGGGCGTAAAACTGGTTTCCGATGCAGACGATCTGGCCGCTCATGTGTCGTCGCTGTTTAGTGATCACCGGGAGCGCGAGGCGATTGGTCTTCGGGCATTGGAGGTTGTGAACAAGAACCGCGGGGCGCTCGACAAAGTGGTGGACGGGATTATTGAGCGGGTTTGACCCATTACCCATTGCTCAGATAGGAAGTTGGCGGGCCGGAGGGCCCGCCCTTAGTGTCACTGGGTCGGGTCGTTCAGGGTTTCTTCCTCATTTGCCAGGGCTTCGATCCCGGGTGCGGCCGCGCTCAGCCAGTTGTTCAGCTCAATCAGGTCTTGAGGGCTAAGGGTTCCTGCAGCCTGCTTCAACTGAAGCGAGTTGATCACATAGTCGTAGCGGGCGTTCGCATAGTCTCGCAGGGCAACGTAATAGGCCCGTTCGGCGTCAAGCACTTCCACGATGTTCCGTGTTCCCACTTCATAGCCTGCGCGGGTGGCATCAAGGGCGCTGCGCCGTGAAACGATGGTCTGCTCAAGTGCAGACGCGGTTTCAACGTTGTTGTTGACTGTCAGGAAAAGGCTTCGGGTGTTCACTCGGACATCGCGGCGAACGGTATTCAGCGACTGTTCCGCAACCGTTACCAATGAACGTTGCTGGCGAACGCCCGCCTGTGTGCCACCGCCACTGTACAGAGGAACGTTCAGGGTCAGCCCGATGGTCGCTTGCGTGCCTTCGAATTGGGTTGGTGAGCCACCGTCGATGTTGGTGTCCCCATAGGAGGCATTCAAATCCACAGTGGGATAATGCCCGGCCTTGGCTTCCCGCAGGCCCGCCTCACTGGCATTGAGCTCGAAGAGTGCAGACTGGATCGACCAGTTCTGCTCAAGGGCAGTTGCTTCCCAGGCTGACGGATCCATGGGATCCGGGCGGCCCAAGGGGAAGTTCTGGCGTAGATTGTCCAGCTCTTCAGCGTACTCGCCAGTCAGCCGGGCCAGTTGTTCCCGGGCAACATTCAGCTGGTTTTCGGCTGCGATGCGCTGGCTTTTGCTGTCGTCGTAGCTGGCGCGGGCCTCATAGACCTCTGTAATTGCAATCAGGCCGACATCAAAGCGTTCCTGTGCTTGCTCGTACTGGCGCTGAATGGCAGCTTCTGTTGCCCGGGCCGTGGTGACGGTGTCCCTGGCCCTCAACACATTGAAGTACGCTGTGGCAACATCCAGGATCAGCTGTTGTTGGGCGAGATTGTATTCGGCCCGCGCCGATTCCGTCTGGAACTTGCTGGCGTCGTAGCGGAACCAGGCATCGGCCCGGAAAAGTGGCTGGGTGAGCTGAACGCCATAATTCAGTTCCCGGTAGCTGTTGTCCTGGTTGGGGCCGTCCACATCGATATAGTTGCCCTCACCGAAGGCGCCGATCTGCGGGAGTAATGCGCTCTGGCTGACATCGCTGGCCGCCTGCTGAGCTTCAAAGCTTGCCCTGGCAGCGGCAATGCCGGAGTCGTATGAAAGTGCTTTCTCATAGGTCTCGACCAGATCCATGGAAAGGACGGGCTGGGCCGCCATGAGGCCAATAAGTCCGGAAAGCAGTCGCTTCTTCATTGTATCTCCTGAATACAGTTACGCATCTTTGCCCGGTAACCGGGGCGCGTGTCGGGCTGGTAGACACGCTGCTTCGCACCGTTTGTTTCGTGGGCCGACGGGTCTGGTCGGCCATTATGGACAATAAATGCCCGCAGCTCTACACTTGCAAATGACACCCATTCTGGGTGTCATGCTTTACAGATTCGCGTCTTGACGGGGTGCTGGTCTGCTTTCCGAAGAATTGGAAGCAACCGGCTGAGATTGCATCGCAGAACCCGCGACCTGATCCGGATAATACCGGCGTAGGGATTTAAGACCACAGTGCTGACCGACCATAATTCCTCTGGTGAGGAAGAGTGTCCACGGCTCCGTCATACGCGACCCGAAATCCAAAAATTGTTCCGGGAGCGAATGATGAACGACTTGCCTGATTACCTCAGCGATTCCGCCCAGGTGGATTCCGCCGCGATCAAACCCCTGCCAAGTTCACGTAAAATTTACGTACAGGGTAGCCGACCCGATCTACGGGTGCCCATGCGGGAAATTACCGTGCAGGACACGCCCACTGAAATGGGCGGTGAAAAGAATCCGCCGGTGGTGGTGTACGACACCTCGGGCCCCTACACCGATCCGGAAGCCACCATTGACCTGCGCAAGGGCCTCAAGCCTCTGAGGGCCGAGTGGATTGCCGAGCGCGGTGATGTGGAGCAACTGCCCGGCTATTCTTCGGAATTCACCCGCCGTCGGATGAAAGATCCGCAGCTCGATCCGCTGCGGTTCATGGATGAGCGCAAACCGCTGCGTGCCAAACCCGGGCAGAACGTTTCCCAGATGCATTATGCCCGTCAAGGTATTATTACCCCGGAGATGGAGTACATCGCCATCCGGGAGAACATGAAACTGCAGGAGGCCCGGGAACAGGGGTTGCTGAAAGACCAGCATCCCGGTCAGTCCTTCGGCGCCAATCTGCCGCCGGAAATTACCCCAGAGTTTGTCCGCGACGAAGTGGCCAGAGGGCGCGCGATTATCCCCGCCAATATCAACCACCCGGAAATCGAACCGATGATCATCGGCCGCAATTTCCTGGTGAAGATCAACGGTAATATCGGCAACTCCGCCGTCAGTTCTTCCATCGAAGAGGAAGTGGAGAAGCTGACCTGGGGCATCCGCTGGGGCGCCGACACCATCATGGATCTGTCCACCGGCAAGAATATCCACGAAACCCGGGAATGGATCATCCGCAACTCCCCGGTGCCCATCGGCACCGTGCCGATTTACCAGGCTCTGGAAAAAGTTGGCGGCGTGGCCGAAGACCTGACCTGGGAAATCTTCCGCGATACGCTGATTGAACAAGCGGAGCAGGGGGTGGATTACTTCACCATCCACGCGGGCGTCCGCCTTCACCATGTGCCCATGACTGCAAAACGCACGACTGGCATCGTCTCCCGGGGCGGCTCTATCATGGCCAAGTGGTGCCTGGCTCACCACAGGGAAAGCTTCCTCTACGAGCACTTCGAAGACATCTGCGAAATTATGAAGGCCTACGATGTGTCATTCAGCCTTGGCGACGGTCTGCGGCCCGGCTCCATTGCCGATGCTAACGATGCGGCCCAGTTCGGCGAACTGGAAACCCTGGGTGAACTCACTAAAATCGCCTGGAAAAACGATGTGCAGTGCATGATTGAAGGGCCGGGGCACGTGCCGATGCATCTGGTGAAGGAGAACATGGACAAGCAGCTCGAATGCTGCGACGAAGCGCCTTTCTACACCCTGGGGCCGCTGATCACTGACATCGCCCCCGGATACGACCACATCACCTCCGGCATCGGCGCCGCCATGATCGGTTGGTACGGCTGTGCCATGCTCTGCTATGTCACACCCAAGGAGCACCTGGGCCTGCCGAACAAGGACGACGTGAAAACCGGCATCATTACCTACAAGATCGCCGCCCACGCAGCCGACCTGGCCAAAGGGCATCCAGGCGCCCAGATTCGCGACAATGCCCTGTCCAAGGCCCGCTTCGAGTTCCGCTGGGAAGACCAGTTCAATCTGGGGCTGGATCCGGACACCGCCCGCGCCTACCACGACGAAACCTTGCCGAAGGAATCCGCGAAGGTGGCGCATTTCTGTTCCATGTGTGGTCCGAAGTTCTGCTCCATGCAGATTTCCCAGGAAGTCCGGGATTATGCGAGGGAACATGGACTGGATGAAGTGTCCGCGGTGGATGCCGGTATGCAGGAGAAATCCCGCGAGTTCGTGGAGTCCGGGAGCAAACTGTACGATAAGGTTTGAACTTGAAGTAATACCCAACTAAAGGCTATCGTTCCAAGTCGATTCAACGACCGGACGAAAAATGACCAAACCGTTCCAGTTCACCGCCAATGACGTCAACGTCGAGAAACGTGAAACTGTCTTCCAGGGCTTCTTCCGCATGGATAAGCTCTGGTTGACCCATCCGCGTTTCGATGGCCGGGACATGCCCGTATTCACGCGCGAGCTCTTTATTCGTGGCGATGCCACCTGCGTGCTTCCCTACGATCCGGAGCGGGATGAAGTGGTTCTGCTGGAACAGTTTCGTCTGGGTGCCCTGGGCCGCGACCAGTCGCCATGGCTTCTGGAGCTCGTAGCCGGGATGAACGAAGATGGTGAGAGTCCGGAAGAAGTGGCGCAGAGGGAAGGTCAGGAAGAGGCCGGGCTTACCTTTGAACCGCTGGAAAAAATCTGCGATTACCTGGTGTCCCCGGGCGGCAGCACCGAGATGATTCACCTTTACTGTGGCCGAGTGAGCACAGAAGACGCTGGCGGGCTCTATGGTATGGAGCATGAGCACGAGGACATACGCGCCCATGTGGTATCTTCGGACGAAGCTATAGCGATGATCCACGATGGCCGTATCAACAACGCGGCCGCCATTATTGCTCTCCAGTGGCTCGAACTGAATCGGGCCCGTTTGAGGAAAGGGTGGCAGTAATGGGTGAATGGACCATGAAGCCCAAGCGGTACGTTCCGGATCTGAGGCAGCTTGGCGCCCTGTGTGACGGGAACTATCAGCGGCTCCAGAAATTGCGGCAGCTGGAGGTAGACGGTAAGCCTGTCTGCGAGTTCGAGCTGCATCGGGAAAACCACTATCTGGGACGAGTCCGGATTCAGGTGCTCCAGACTGCAAGATTTACGGAAACTCTGTTGCTTGAGCAGGTTCACAATTCCGGGCGCTGGCTCAATAATCCTCAAATGACCGTGCGGGTCTACCACGATGCCAACATGGCCGAAGTGATCAGCTGTTACCGTGATCGCCAGATTGCCCCCGTCAATGACTACCCCAACCGCTTCATGCACCATCCCGACGAGAAGGTGCAGGTCAACGGTTTCCTGGCCGATTGGCTGGATTACTGTCTTCGGTTTGGACACCTGCCCATGGAACACGCGGCCTGGTCCGCCGGTGAAGGCGTCGACTGAGACGGTCTAAGTGCCTTATCCCGTACTAAAGTGGTGTGGCTATGGCGCGCCGATGTGCCATAGTTGTCAAAAATTGCAATATTTCGCCAAAGTCTGGCCAGAATGTGACTCCGGTTCGATTCCAATGTGATAAATCCGCCAACCGGCGTCGTACACTTGGGTGAATCCCACGCATTGCCAGTGAGTAGATCCAGAAAGCCATGACCACGAAGGAAGAAGCCCGCCCACTGCGGGTGCTGCAGCTGACTGATCCACACCTTATGGCGCGTGCCGATGGAGATCTGTTGGGCGTCAGAACCCGTGAAAGCCTGCAGGCGGTTATCGCGGAAGTGCTGAAGGTACACGGCCAGCCGGATCTGATTCTGGCTACCGGGGATCTTGCCCAGGATGGGTCCGTGGAGGCGTACCGCGTATTTGGCGAGAGCCTGAAGGTGTTTTCCTGTCCGTCAGTCTGGATCGCCGGTAATCATGATCACGCGGACAACCTGGCTAAAGTCGCCGGAAAATATGATGCCTGCGACCGGCATGTGATACGGGGAGGGTGGCAGTTTGTCATGCTGGATTCCTCAGTGCCCGGCAAGGTTTTCGGGGCCCTGGCCGACTCAGAGCTTGACTTCCTGGCCGGAACCCTGGAACAGCATCCGGATCTTCCGGCAGTCGTTGCCTTGCATCACCACCCGGTAGATATCGGTTCTGACTGGATGGAAAAAATAGGGCTTACCAACCGGGATGCCTTTTGGCAGGTGGTTGATCGTTTTCCTCAGGTTCGGATCGTGCTGTGGGGACATATTCATCAGGAACATGAGCGCGAACGCAATGGCGTGCAACTGATGGCCACGCCGTCTACATGTATTCAGTTTACCTCCGGTTCCAGCAAGTTCTCGGTAGAGGATGTTCCCCCCGGGTACCGTTGGTTTGAATTCCACGAATCAGGGAACTTCTCTTCGGAAGTTCGCCGGGCGAAGGGTTTCCAGTTCGAGCTGGATCAGAACAGTACCGGCTACTGAGTACCTTCATCCAATTCCCAGTCGGCAGCGACCGTGCCTTTCAAGGCAGAAAAGCCTCTTCCTGTTGGCCATATATGGAGTGTCTATGATCGAGCGGAGCCACCTTGAGATTCTCAGGGCGGTCAATCAGCAGGGTTCGCTGACTGCGGCGGCGGAGAGTCTGCATCTTACCCAGTCTGCACTCAGCCATTCCATTCGTAAGCTGGAGCAGCAGCTGGGTACCGATATCTGGGTGCGGGAAGGGCGGCAGTTACGACTGACCCAGTCTGGACAATACTTGCTGTCACTTGCCAACAGGCTGTTGCCGCAGATGGAACATGCGGAGATGCTGATTGGTCAGTTTGCCAAGGGACAAAGGGGTACGCTGCGTATCGGGATGGAATGCCACCCTTGCTACCAATGGCTGCTGAAAGTGGTCGGGCCCTATCTTGAGAGCTGGCCGGGCGTGGATGTGGACGTCAAACAGAAATTCCAGTTCGGTGGCATTGGAGCACTGTTTGGTCACGACATCGATATGCTGGTAACTCCGGACCCCCTGCATCGTCCGGGTCTGGTCTTCGAACCGGTGTTCGACTATGAGCAGGTGCTGGTAGTGGCTGAAGACCATGCTCTGGCGGGCAAGGCATGGGCGGAGCCTGAGGATCTGGAGAAAGAAACCCTGATTACCTACCCGGTTGAGATCGAGCGTCTGGATATCTACACCCGGTTCCTGTTGCCGGCGCATGCCAGTCCGGCGCGGCACAAAACCATTGAGACCACCGACATCATGCTGCAGATGGTCGCCGCAGGCCGCGGTGTAGCGGCGCTTCCGCGGTGGCTGGTTGAAGATTACGGTGCCCGGATCCCGGTTCGAGCGGTACAACTGGGCGAGGCTGGAATTCCCAAGCAGATTTTCCTTGGGCTTCGGGAGCGTGATCGGGAGGTGGATTACCTGAATTCGTTCATGAAGCTGGCACGTGAGGTTCGCTGGAGTTAACGTCTTCAGTTAAACTGCGCAAAAAATTCGTTCAGGAAACCAGATTATGAGTGAGATACCCGCAGACCTGAAATACATTGAGACTCATCAATGGGTTCGCGTGTCTGATGACGGCACGGCGACGGTTGGCATTACCGATTTTGCCCAGGAGCAACTGGGTGATGTGGTCTATATCGGTGTTCCGGATGTGGGCGTCACCGTTAACGGTGGAGAGGAAGCTGGCGTAGCGGAGTCTGTGAAGTCAGCTTCGGACGTGTTCAGCCCGGTGACCGGAGAGGTGATCGAAGTGAATGAGAGCCTGGAAGATGAGCCGGAGAAGGTCAATGAGGATCCTTATGGCGACGGGTGGTTGTACAAGGTGAAGCTGGCGGATGCGGGCGAGCTGGATGGTCTGATGGACTCCGCCGCTTACGCGGAGCATGTGGCTGCCGAGGAATAACCCCTCGTTAATTCTTTCCCAGGTCATCTCTATGAATTTTCCGGTTCTGTATCTTCGAAAAGGCGCGGAGCGCCGTCTGCGTGCTGGCCATCTCTGGGTATACAGTAATGAAGTGGACACCCGTCGCAGCCCGCTGACGGATTTCGAGGCTGGTGTCCAGGCGGAGCTTCGGGCCTCCAATGACAAGCCTTTGGGGACGGTGTTCGTGAATCCCCATGCGCTGATTTGCGGCCGGCTGATCAGTCGGGACCCGGGCCATGGTATGACGCCACAGCGTTTAACCCAGCGGATGGAAGCTGCGCTTGAGCTGCGGGAGCGGCTTTTCGACAAGCCATACTATCGCTGGGTGTTTGGCGACAGTGATGGTCTTTCAGGGCTGGTGGTCGACCGTTTTGATTCCACGGTGGTAGTTCAGATCTCCACGGCTGGTATGGAGGCGATGAAAGACGCGGTTGTTCGGGCTATTCAGCGCCTGGCGCATCCGGAGGCGATCATCCTCAAAAACGACGGCAAGATGCGCAAGGTCGAGGGGCTGGATACCTACGTGGAGCAGGCCCATGGTGCTGAAGTCAGTCTTCTGGAAGTGGAGGAGAACGGTGTCCGGTTCGAGGTTCCTTTGGAAGGTGGCCAGAAAACGGGGTGGTTCTATGACCACCGGATGAATCGCGCCCGTCTGCAGGCCTACGCGCCGGGTAAGCGGGTTCTGGATGTGTTCAGCTATGTCGGTGGCTGGGGCATCCAGGCAGCCTGTGCCGGGGCCGCCCAGGTGACCTGTGTGGACAGCTCCGCCGGTGCCATTGATTCGGTGCACCACAACGCCAGGCTCAATGGCCTGGACAATGTGGAAACCATTGAGGGCGATGCCTTCGAGGCGCTGAAGGCGCTGGCTGATGAGAAGGAAAAGTTTGATGTGGTGGTTCTTGATCCGCCGGCACTGATCCCCCGGCGCAGGGACCAGAAGGCCGGGGAAGAGGCTTATGCCCGCCTGAACCAGTTGGGGCTGCGTTTGCTGGAGCGCGATGGAATTCTGGTAAGTGCCTCCTGCTCGATGCACCTGTCACAGGAAAAACTGATCGATATCATCCGGGGTAGCGGCCGGAAGATCGACCGCTTCGTCCAGTTGCTGGAGCAGGGGCATCAGGCGCCGGATCATCCCATGATTCCGGGCATTCCCGAAACCGATTACATCAAATCCTGCTTTGTACGCTCCCTGACCGGATTTTTCTGATCAGTTGAAGTCGGGCTCAGATGAACGCTTTCATCTGAGCCTCTATGTACGTCTTAGCCCCGCAGAGACATCACTTTCCAGCCGGCATCCCGGGCATATTGCTCCAGGGTCGGGTCCGGATCGACGGCTACCGGGTTGTCCACTTTTTTCAGCAGCGGCAAGTCATTGTGGGAGTCGCTGTAGAACCAGGCCCCCTCAAGTGTCCTGTTATGGGCATTCAGCCAGTCATCCAGTCGCGTGACCTTGCCATCCTGAAAGCTCGGGGTGCCGGCCACTTCGCCTGTATAACGGCCGTTGACAAGCTCGGGCTCGGTGGCGATCAGATGTTCGATGCCGAGGGCCTCGGCAATGGGTTCAGTCACAAAACGGTTGGTGGCAGTAATGATCATCAGGGTGTGACCCTGCTCCCGGTGGCTGTCCAGCAGCGTATCTGCAGTGGCCTGCATCATGGGGCGCACTTTTTTCTCCATAAAGGCTTCCCGCCACGCCAGTAGCTCTTCCATGTTGTGACTGGCCAACGGCTGAAGGGCAAACCCCAGGTAGTGGAGGATGTCCAGCTCGCCGTTCAGGTATTCCTGATAAAACCGGTCGTTCGCCCGGCGGTATTCCTCGGCATCAACAATGCCTTCCTCTACCAGAAATTCGCCCCAGGCGTGGTCGCTGTCGCCGGCCAGAAGGGTGTTGTCCAGATCAAAAATTGCGAGCGTCAAGCGGTTACCTCCGGTGATCACAGGGCTTGCAGTAAAGGGCCAAGTCTATCATGACCTGTCCCCAACGGCTCCGTTTGCCGAACCCTTGGGATTCTGTAAGAATGAGAGCAACTTGGACAATTCCGACCGGTGAATTTTTGACCGGTCCACCGACTTTTGAGAGGACTGTGCCGTGATCGATTCAGACGGTTTCAGACCCAACGTCGGAATCATTCTGGCCAATAACAGAGGAGAAGTTCTCTGGGCAAGGCGAATAGGGCAGGACTCCTGGCAGTTCCCCCAGGGCGGCATCAAACATGATGAATCCCCCGAGGACGCACTGTACCGGGAGCTTGGAGAGGAAATCGGCCTGTGTGCAAACGATGTGGAAATCATCAGTTGCACCCGAGGCTGGCTGAGGTATCGACTCCCGAGGAGGATGGTACGCCAAAACTCCCACCCCGTCTGTGTGGGCCAAAAACAGAAATGGTTCCTGCTGAGGATGTTATCGCCGGACGCGCAGGTTTGCGTGGACGGTACGGATTCACCGGAGTTTGATGGCTGGCAATGGGTAAGTTACTGGTATCCATTGGGCCAGGTGGTCTCATTCAAGCGAGAAGTGTATCGACGCGCGCTGAGAGAGCTTGCCCCACGGCTGTTCTATAACATGGAGCAGTGGCACAGGGCGGAGCAGAGCCAGCGTTTACAGGAACACCAGAAATGACGGACTGACACCGCCATGCTGAGCATTCTGCGAAGTCTAGTACAAGAGGTAAACAGCGCCCGCGATCTGCAGGAGGCGCTGGATATCATTGTATCGAGGGTGCAGAAGGCCATGGGCACCGAGGTGTGTTCCGTTTACCTGTTGGATCCAGCCACCAACCGCTACATTCTGATGGCCACCGAAGGCCTGTACCGCAAGGCGGTTGGCCAGGTGAGCCTGGCCTATTCCGAGGGCCTCGTTGGCCTGGTTGGTTCCCGTGAGGAGCCGATCAATCTGGAAGACGCACCGTCTCATCCACGCTATCGCTATTTCCCGGAGACAGGGGAGGAGCGGTTTCGTTCTTTCCTCGGTGTTCCGATCATTCACCATCGCCGGGTATTGGGCGTTCTCGTTGTTCAGCAGCGGGAGAGTTCCCGGTGTTTTGATGAGGGTGAAGAGGCGTTCCTGGTAACCGTTTCCGCGCAGCTGGCAGGAGTTATCGCCCACAGTGAAGCCACCGGTGCCATCAGCGGTCTCTCCCTGACCGGTGAGGAGGCTCATGATGTCAGCTTCAATGGCGTTCCGGGTGCACCGGGGGTAGCCATCGGCAGTGGTGTTGTCGTTTATCCATCCGCGGACCTTGATGTGGTGCCTGAAAAGCCCACCGACGATATTGATCAGGAGCTGGCGCTTTTTGAAGCTTCGGTCAAAGCGGTCAGGGGGGATATTGAGCGGGTGGCAAAGCGTCTGGCTTCACAGCTACGTCCGGAAGAGCAGGCCCTGTTCGATGTCTACCTGAGAATGCTGGGTGACGATGCAATGCCCGGTGAGGTGGCAAACAAGATTCGGGAAGGTATCTGGGCCCAGGGTGCCCTGAAGCAGGTGGTTCAGCAATATATCCGTCACTTCGAGATGATGGATGATCATTATCTCCAGGAACGTGCTGTTGATATCCGGGATCTCGGCCGTCGCCTTCTGTCTCACCTGCAAGAAGGTGAACAGAAACACCTGAATTATCCTGAGCGCACAGTGCTGGTCAGCGAGGAGCTGACGCCTGCCATGCTTGGCGAGGTTCCGAAAGGGCAACTCGTCGGTCTGGTGTCGGTCAAAGGCTCCAGTAACTCCCATGTGGCTATCCTTGCCAGGGCCATGGGCGTTCCTACGGTTATGGGGCTGGTGGACATTCCGGTAAACCAGCTCGACGGCAAGGAACTGGTTGTCGACGGCTTTGAGGGCCAGATATTTGCCTCACCGTCTGCTGATCTCCGCTCCTATTATCAGGCGATCTGCGATGAAGAAGACGAGCTGATTCGGGGGCTTGAGGTACTCAAGGACAAGCCCTGTGAAACGACCGATCACCATCGGGTTTCACTTCTGGTGAACACCGGGCTGATGACCGACGTTGTCCGCTCACTTTCCCACGGCGCTGAGGGTATCGGTCTGTATCGGACTGAAGTGCCTTTCATGATCAAGGATCGGTTTCCCTCCGAGCAGGAGCAGCGGGAGTATTACCGTGAGCAGCTCGAGGCCTTCGCTCCCAGCCCGGTGACCATGCGCACGCTGGATATTGGCGGCGACAAGGCGCTGACTTATTTCCCCATCCAGGAGGAGAACCCGTTCCTCGGCTGGCGCGGGATACGGGTTACCCTGGACCATCCGGAAATCTTCCTGGTGCAGGTCCGGGCCATGCTCAAGGCCAGCGAGGGGCTGAACAATCTACAGATCATGCTGCCGATGATCTCGAATATCTCGGAAGTGGAGGAGTCCCTGCACCTTATATATCGGGTGTACCACGAGGTTCGCGAAGAAGGCTACGACATTCATATGCCCAAAGTGGGTGTGATGGTTGAGATCCCAGCTGCCGTTTACCAGATTCGGGAGCTGGCGGACCGGGTGGACTTCCTCTCGGTTGGCTCCAACGACCTGACCCAATATTTGCTCGCGGTGGATCGTAACAATCCGCGGGTAGCTCAGCTCTATCACTCGTATCACCCGGCGGTGCTTCAGGCGTTGGTCCGTATTGCCCAGGATGCGCATTCGGTCGGTAAACCAGTTGGCATCTGTGGCGAGTTGGCGGGTGATCCCGGTGGCGCGCTGCTGCTGATGGCCATGGGCTACGATTCCCTGTCCATGAACGCGGCCAGTCTGCCCAAGGTCAAGTCGGTGATTCGCAGTGTCAGTCGGGAGTGGGCCATCCAGTTGTTGGAAGATGTGCTATTGCTGGATTCGCCTCACGTTATCAAGAGCTGCGTTGATCTGGCGTTGAGGAATGCCGGTTTCGGCCGCTATCTGCGACCGGGGAAGTCGACGGCCATGGCGGTGTCGGAGGCCGCCGTCTCCTGATAAAGGGGCAGGCTTCAGCAATATAGGGTGTGTACTCTAAATACCGTTGTTATCTTGAGTACTGAAGTATCCGGCGGTCCACATAACGGGCCCGCATTCTTTATCCGTAAAAGGGAAGTCTATGAGCTCGCCAGCTGATCATAAACCCGCTCCCCGCATAGGGCTTGCCCTTGGTGGCGGTGGTCCTCTGGGCGGCATTTATGAAATCGGAGCGCTCCGGGCGCTGGATGAGGCGCTCGATGGTCTCGATTTCAACAACATCGATGTCTATGTCGGCGTTAACGGCGGCTCTTTTGTGGCGGCGAATCTCGCCAACCAGATGACCACGGCGCAACTTTGCCGGATTTTCGTGCGCAACGAGGCGGAAGTACACCCGTTCCATCCGGAAGTATTCTATCGCCCGGCTTTCCGGGAGATTGGCAGTCGATTGCTGGCAATTCCCGGGCTGGTTTCGACCGCAGTGAGTCGCTTCGTCAACAACCCCTACGATCAGAGTCTGCTGGAAGCCATGACCATCCTGGCCCAGGTAGCGCCGGCTGGATTGTTCGATAACGAAGGCCTGCATGAGTATCTCAAGCGGGCTTTCACCATGCTCGGGCGCACCAATGATTTCCGTCAGCTCAAGCGCAGCCTCTACATCGTGGCTGCCGATGTTGAGAGTACCGAAGCGGTCTGCTTTGGCGCTCCCGGTTTTGATCATGTGCCCATTTCCAAGGCTATTCAGGCCAGCACTGCCTCGCCGGGGTTATATGTGCCAGTGGAAATCGATGGGCGGTATTATGTGGACGGTACACTGCGCAAGGGTTTGCACGCCTCCGTGGCTTTTGAAGACGGTGCCGACCTGGTTTTCGCCGTGAATCCCCAGGTGCCGATCGATGCCAGTGCGGCGGTCCGGGCCGGTTCCATGAAGCCGGGCGAACTGACTCGCTCAGGTATGCCAAACCTCCTGTCTCAGACCTTCAGGACCATGGTGTACTCAAGGATGCAGTCCGGCATTGCCCAGTATGCCCGGGATTATCCCGACAAGGATATTCTGCTGTTTGAACCCACCCGAGACGACGCCAAGCTGTTCTTCTCCAACGTATTCAGCTTCCAGTCCCGCAGGATGGTGTGTGAGCACGCTTATCAGATGACACGAAGGGATCTTTTGAGTCGCGCAGACCAGTTGGAGCCCAAGCTGGCGAAATATGGCATCAAGCTTCGCCGGGATCGCCTTGAAGACGAGCAGAGGACCATCAGTACCAGTCTGTACGGCGAAATGCTGCCGCTGTATGTGGCCAAGGGCAGAAAGAAAAAATCGGAGAAGGGCCGGCTGGCAGCCGGTCTGGACAACGTGTCGCACCTCTTTTCGAAGGCGCAGTAATATTGAGGGGCTGCATAGGGGGCAGATGATCGTTTCATCTGACCCCGTATTCACACTTACAGGATATACCGGCTCAGATCCTCGTCTTCGGACAACTCTCCAAGCTTTTCATCCACGTATTCGGCGGTTACCTCGAAGCCATCGGTCACCTTGTCGCCGGCATCGAAGGACAATGTCTCCAGCAACCGCTCAAGGACGGTATGCAGCCGACGGGCACCGATGTTTTCTGTGCTCTCGTTTACCTTCCAGGCAACCTCGGCAATTCGGGCAATGGCATCTTCCCGGAAGGTCAGTTTCACACCTTCAGTCAGCATCAGCGCTTCGTACTGCTGCACCAGGGAGGCATCCGGTTCGGTCAGGATGCGCTTGAAGTCCTCGGGTGTCAGTGCCTGAAGTTCAACACGGATCGGCAAGCGGCCCTGCAGCTCCGGAATCAGATCCGAGGGCTTGGACAGATGGAACGCGCCGGAGGCGATAAACAGAATATGATCGGTGCGCACAGATCCATATTTCGTGCTCACGGTGCTGCCTTCGATCAGCGGTAGCAGATCGCGCTGAACGCCCTCGCGGGAGACATCTGACGAGGTGTTTTCGGACCGTTTGGCCACCTTGTCGATCTCATCCACGAACACGATGCCATTCTGTTCCACCGCCTGGATCGCTTTCTGTTTGATTTCTTCTTCGTTGACCAGCTTGGCAGCCTCTTCTTCTTTGGCCCGCTTCAGCGCGTCCGCAACCTTCATCTTTCGGGTCTTGCGCTTGTCGGAGGACAGGTTTGAGAACATGCTCTGCAGCTGATTAGTCATCTCCTCCATGCCTGGAGGTGCCATGATTTCCACCCCGGCGCTGGAGTTGCGCAGGTCGATCTCGATTTCCTTGTCATCCAGCTCGCCCTCGCGGAGTTTCTTACGGAATAGCTGGCGAGTGGAGGAATCAGAGGTGCGCTGGCTGTCTTCGCCGAAATCCCGGGGCGGCGGGATCAATGCGTCCAGAATACGCTCTTCCGCGGCATCCAGTGCCCGCTCCTCGTGGCGTTTCATCTCTGCTTCGCGCAGCATTTTGACAGCCATATCCGCTAGATCGCGGATAATGGATTCCACGTCGCGGCCGACGTAGCCGACTTCGGTGAATTTGGTGGCCTCCACTTTCAGAAACGGGGCATCGGCCAGTTTGGCGAGGCGCCGTGCAATCTCGGTTTTACCCACACCCGTGGGACCGATCATCAGGATGTTCTTGGGAGTGATCTCATCGCGCAGGCTGCTGTCCAGCTGCATCCGGCGCCAGCGATTTCTAAGGGCGATGGCCACCGCCCGCTTGGCTTCTTCCTGGCCCACGATGTGTTTGTTGAGCTCGTGGACAATCTCACGGGGAGTCATTGCAGACATGGTCGCTCCGGATCAGTCGTTTTTGGAGAGCACTTCAAGGGTGCGATTGTGGTTGGTGTAGATACAGATGTCGGCGGCGATATCCAGACCTTTTTCAACAATCTCGTGTGCTGACAGGTCGGTGTTTTCCAGCAGGGCCCGGGCTGAGGCCTGGGCAAAGGGACCGCCCGAACCGATGGCAATCAGTCCCTGCTCCGGCTCGATCACATCGCCGTTGCCGGTTATGATCAGTGAGGCGGTTTTGTCCGCAACGGCCAGCAGGGCCTCGAGCCTTCGCAACGCCCGGTCTGTTCGCCAGTCTTTCGCCAACTCCACAGCGGCTCGGGTCAGGTTGCCCTGATGCTTCTCAAGCTGGGCTTCAAAACGCTCAAAAAGGGTAAACGCATCGGCGGTGCCGCCCGCAAAACCGGCGATCACCTTGCCGTTGTATAGACGGCGTACCTTCCGGGCATTGCCTTTCATTACGGTGTTGCCCAGGGAAACCTGGCCGTCGCCACCCATGGCAACTTCGTCATCGCGCCTGACGGAAAGAATGGTAGTCATTTGGGCTCCAATTGCCTGATTGAAATTGGTATCCCGTTGTTATGGTGGCTTCTGGTGCGAATTCAAGGTGTTCGCACCAGGCCCGGACAGATCAGCCTTCCTTGGGAATCTTCCGGACCAGTGGCTGGATATTCAGAGAAACCAGTTTGTCGATAGCAGAATTCATCTGGCTTCGGGAGGTGAAGGGGCCAACATTGACGCGGTACCAGACGGAGCCATTGTCCAGGTCAATCCTCTGGGTGCTTGCCCGCAAACCCTGGAAAGCGATCTGCGCCCGCTGTCGTTCCGCGTCTTCCTTGCTGCGGAAGGAGCCGGATTGAAGCAGATAATTGAAATCTGTTTGCGTTGGTCCGGGCGTGTATTCTTCGACTTTGGGCGGCACAACCTCGGATTCCGGCAGCATTTCGTAGAAGCGGAACCCGGGTTTATCTTCTGCTTTCGCGGTCTCTGCAGGCGTTTTCGCCGGTTTCTGGGCCGGCTTTTCGATGACTGCCGGCTGCTGGGAATGCGGGCTCGTTGGCAAAGAGTTCAGGTAGACGATAAACCCGATAAAGCCGCCCACGGCTGCGAGGGAGAGTATCCACTTGAGTGACAGACCGCCGTGCTGGGAGCGGGCACTGGCCGCTGGCTTTGGCCGGGCGGCCTTCGGCTTTGCCTGTCTCGCGGGCTTTTTGCGCGAAGTGGCCGAGGCCTTGGAAGGTCTGTCCTTGCGGGCGTAATCTCGGGACATTCGTTTTACATCTCTTCCGGTGCGCTGACGCCCAGCAGGTCCAGACCGTTGGCGATGACCTGCCGGATGGCAAGGTAGAGGCTGACCCTGGCATCACGAACGGCGGTATCTTCAATCAATACCTTATGGGCGTTGTAATACGTGTGGAACTGGCCTGCCAGATCCCGCAGGTAGTGCGTCAGGTGGTGCGGCTCACGCTGCGCGGCGGAGTTGGCAATGAGT
The DNA here is from genome assembly GCF_009617755.1 of Marinobacter salsuginis. Lineage (NCBI taxonomy): Bacteria > Pseudomonadati > Pseudomonadota > Gammaproteobacteria > Pseudomonadales > Marinobacteraceae > Marinobacter > Marinobacter salsuginis. The sequence goes on along the minus strand of NZ_BGZH01000004.1, from coordinate 79,622 downwards.
TCCGGATACTTGGCCAACTGGTTGGCCAGGTCCTTTTCCTCATCAAGGGTTAACAGTGAAAGGTCACCGATGCATTCGTTGCGGTCACGCTCCACGCCCTCCTCAGCCAGTTTTCGAAGCACGCTACAGATGCGCGCGTGGGCATACTGCACGTAATAAACCGGGTTCTCATTGGTCTGGGAGCGAGCCAGATCGATATCGAAGGTCAACTGGGAATCCACCCGACGCGCGGCCAGGAAGAACCGGGTTGCATCGCGGCCAACTTCATCAATCAGGTCCCGGACGGTCACGTAACTGCCAGCGCGTTTGGAGATTTTTACCTCCTGGCCTGAGCGGGTCACCATGACCATCTGGTGCAGTACGTAGTCCGGCCAGCCTTCCGGAATGCCGGCATTCAGCGCCTGCAAGCCGGCGCGAACGCGGGTAACGGTAGAGTGGTGGTCGGCACCTTGTTCGTTGATAACGGTGGTAAAACCCCGTTGCCACTTGTCCAGGTGATAGGCAACATCCGGCAGGAAGTAGGTGTAGCCACCGTCCTTCTTGCGCATGACCCGGTCTTTGTCATCGCCAAACTCGGTGGTTTTCAGCCACATGGCACCATCCTGCTCATAGGTGTAGCCGTTTTCCTGCAGCCGCTTGACCGTGGCTTCAACCTTGCCGTCCTCATACAGGGAGGACTCCAGGAAATAGACATCAAACTGAACGCCAAAGGCTTTCAGATCCAAATCCTGCTCCCGGCGCAGGTAGGCGACGGCGAATTCGCGGATGGCATCGCGGTCTTCCGGGTCTGCCTTGGCGGTTACTTCCCGGTCGTCCGCGGTAACGGTGTCGCCCGCAAGGTAGGCCTTGGCAACATCAACGATATAATCGCCCCGGTAGCCATCCGCCGGCCAGCTCTCGTCGTCCGGCGTCAGACCTTTTGCCCGCGACTGAACAGAGAGCGCCAGGTTATCAATCTGGGCGCCAGCGTCGTTGTAATAGAACTCCCGGGTTACATCGTACCCGTTGGCTTCCAGCAGCCGGCAGAGGCAGTCGCCAATCGCCGCGCCACGGCCGTGACCAACGTGGAGGGGGCCGGTGGGATTGGCGGAAACAAACTCCACCTGAACTTTTTCGCCCTGGCCCTGATTGTTGCGGCCGAAGCGTTCGCCCTCATCCAGTATGGTGTTGACCACTTCAAAAGCACTGGCAGTGCTCATAAAGAAGTTGATGAAACCGGGCCCGGCAATTTCCACTTTCTCCACCGCTTTGCTCTGCGGCAGTTTCCCGACAAGCGCCTCCGCAAGTTTGCGAGGCGGGCAACCGGCGGCTTTTGAAGCAACCAGGGCAATGTTACAGGCATAGTCGCCATGGGACTTGTCCTTGGTATTGCCAACCTGTGGAGTGAAGGAGTGGTCCGCAGGCAGGGTGCCATCGGCTTGGAGTGCTGCCAGCGCGGACTGGAGCAGATTGGAAACGGTCTCTTTCATGCTGTCAGATGACTCGGTCTACAGAAGAATTGGGTTCGGGGCAGGAGGCCCTTTGAAAACAGAAGGCGGCTATTATCGCGGAAAGGTAGCCTATTCTCAAACCAAAGAGCCCGGGGTTTTTGGTCCCCGGGCTCTTTTCTCTAGGTCTTGGCTTTTAATTCGGATCTGAGCAAATGGCTGCAGAGCCGTATTTGCTTTCGATTCCTCCGGGAGGCGAAGCTTCAATGTTATTCAGGTCAGAAGCAGAGCACGACAGCGTGAATTCTGCGGTTCCCTGGCTCTCGGATCCTTCGACCTCTACTGTAGCCGTCAAGCGGAAGTCAGCCCAAGAACAGTTACTTTGTGGGTATAGCAGGGAGAACATTGCCGAGCCATCATCGCCTGTCGTCAGCGTTGCGGGAGCAAAGGTCGCATCGTTGGACGGCTCGAGCTTCTGGTTGTTGTTCTGGTCTTCGTTCTGGTCAAGAATCCCGTTCAGGTTGACGTCCTCTGCATCGCAGGTTGCTGAGCGATTGGGAACCCACTGGTCTGGCTCCCCATCTCCATCGATATCTGTGGCAACGTAAACCCCTTTACCATAAGAGATCGGTAGTAGCTTCAGCTCGACATTAACACCACTAACGGGTGCGCCGTTCACGTCGGTTACGAAAGCAACCCATTCCCGATCATAACGAACACTGTCCGGCTCAATGATTTCATTCCCGGTGCCTAGAGTGATGCGCAAGGCTTGCCCGCCAACGGTCAGTGAGATGGTTGAAGATGGCTGAGTTCCAGCGCTCGTCTGAGCTTGGATAACTACGCCGTCGCTGGCTGTTCCGCTGTTCCCAGCCTGGTAAGTAACGGTCGCTCGGCCGAGGGAGTCCGTGGTCGCCTGGGACTCTAAAAGCTGCCCATTACTTTCATCTGTCACGATGCTGAACGTAACAGGCTGGCCTTTCACAAGGTTATTTTGTGCGTCTCGTAGAACCGCTGTGACCTCAGTTTCCTGTTGTGGGTTCAGTTGAGTGTCGTTTGCCTGAATGATAAGGCTGGTCGGGTTGGTTGCAACGAACTCGATCTGTCGGGTCGCCGTCAATCCGTCAGCGGTGGTGGCGGAGATGATGGACGGTCCGGCGGTGGAAGAGCTGATGTCAACAGAAGCTTCGCCGTTGGCAGTTGAAACCTGTGTGGCGCTCAGCGTGCCACGGGTCGCGGAGAAGGTAATGGTCTCGCCGTTTACTGGGGCGCCGCCGGAGGTCAGAACAACTGTTACTGTCTCAGGAGTGTTCAGGTTAACCGTTTCAATCTGAGTAGGGTCTGGGTCGTTAAACAGGAAGCTGTCCTGGTCGACCTGTACGTCAATAGAGGCTTGTACCGTGCTGCTTCCGCTGTACGCGGACACCGTAATCGTGTCGGTACCGCCGGTGTTGGCTGTAAAGCCCAGCGATACAGTGCCGGTTGCACTGGTAGTCTGAGAGGCGCTGGTCAGCGTATTTGAACCGCTGCTTGAAACACTGACAGTTTCCCCGCTTATGCCGTTGCCATTCGAATCGGTCAGTCGAACGGTGTAACTTGCAGTGGCTCCAATTGAGACTGCGGTGGGCCCGGAAATGGAAATGCCCGTACCGGTCGCCTGAACAGATACAGTATCGGACTGACCTCCTGCCGTGGCGGTTACTGAAATGGTACGGTTCTGGGGATTGCTTGAGTTGGTCAATATTGCCTGGGCGTTGCCGTTAGGGTCAGTTACCGCATTTACAACCTGAAGTGCCGCGCCGCTGGTGCTGAATGTAACTGGAACTTCTGGCAACAGGATGCCGTTGCTATCCTGGACAGTTGCCGTCAGTGTGACCTGAGAGTTGGCAGCAGTGCCAATCTGAGGCGAATCGGAAAGTAGATTGATCGAGCCGGCAGTAACCTGTCCTCCGTCATCATCCCCGCCACCGTTGTTGTTACCAGGTCCCGCAAGAGGTGAGGAACCGCTGTCGCCGCCACAGGCAACGAGCAAAAGAGACAGAAGGCTGGCTGCCATGGTTAAGCCAAATTTCCCCGACATTGTTATCTCCACTTTCCGTAAGTGTCGTTTATCTTGGTCTCGCCCGAGTCCCTTTAGAGTTCAGGGAGCCTGATAAGACAAAATGCTAGTTCGCTGAAATCATAGCACATCGAAATTTATCGTCGCTCAAGGTTACGCCATTTTGTGAAAAACTTTGTAACGATTTTATGTTCGTGGCAGTAGCTCACATTTCTGAGGGCGAGATGAGCTTCTTTACCCGGTTTCCTGCGGATCAACATCAATCATCCATTTTGTGCCGGCAGGTAGCTTTCTCTGGTCAAGCTCCTGGCAGATTCCGGTTAACAATTGATTCAGTTTTTTCCTGTTTCGGGCGTTGAGGACAAGCTGAGCCCGGTGCTTGTCGGCACGCCGGGCAATCATGGCGGGCAGTGGTCCCCAGGTTTCGATGCCTGCAGCGTTGGTGAGGGGCTTTATTGTGTCCAGTACCTGAAGGCTCTTCTCCATGGTATCGGCTTCTGCTCTGAAGATAGCCATAGCCCGGAACGGCGGAAACTGACCTTCTTCGCGCTCTTTCAGGAGTTGGTCGGCGATATCGAGATATCGGCCTTCGCAAAGCGTCCGCAGTAAGGGGTGGTCGCTGTGGCAGGTTTGTACCAGGACTTTGCCGGGTTTTGTGCCGCGGCCGGCGCGGCCGCTGACTTGCAAAAGGGTCTGGATAAGCTGTTCGGGTGCGCGAAAATCCACGCTGAAAAGTCCGCCGTCGGCGTTGACCACGACCACGAGTGTGACGTTCGGGAAGTCGTGTCCTTTGGCCAGCATCTGGGTACCGACGAGCACGCAGGGTTTACCGCTGTTCACCTGCTTCAGAATGCCCTGAATGCTGCCTTTGCGCTGAGTGCTGTCGCGATCCACCCGTACCACAGGAGTGTCCGGGAAAGCGCTGGCGAGTATGTCTTCGGTCCTTTCTGTGCCCTGGCCGACAGGTTTGAAGGCATCGCTGTGGCATTTCGGGCAGTGTTCTGTGGCAGCCATTTGGTAGTCGCAGTGGTGGCACCGCATGGCCCGGTCCCGGCGGTGGTAGGTCAGGCGGGTATCGCACCGGGGGCACTCGACCATGTGGCCGCAGTCGAAGCACATCATCACCGGGGCAAAGCCCCGTCGATTGACAAAGACCAGCGCCTGCTCGCCTTTTGTAAGGGTCTGCTCTATGGCGGTCAGGGCGGGCCGGGACAGGCCGCCCTCCAGGGGGCGGCTGCGAATGTCCAGCAGACTGATGTCGGGTGGAGCTGCATTGCCGGCCCGTTCCTCAAGCCTCACCAGATGATATTTGGCCTGCTCCGCGTTATGCACGGATTCCAGTGACGGAGTCGCCGATCCGAGGATGATGGGGCAGTTGTTCTGGTGGGCTCGATAGACTGCCAGGTCGCGACCGGAATAACGGAAACCTTCACCCTGTTTGTACGAACTGTCATGCTCCTCATCGACAATGATTGTGCGCAGATTAGTGAAGGGCAGCAAAACCGCCGATCGGGTGCCTACCAGGATAACCGGCTCACCGTTGCGGACTTTCAGCCAGGTTGTCAGGCGCTCACCGTCGTTGAGGGCCGAGTGCCATACGACAATTCGGCTGCCGAAGTAGTGTTGGAATCGAGCAACCGTTTGCGGGGTAAGATTGATCTCCGGAACCAGCACCAGGGCCTGGTCCCGGGCGTTGAGGTGTTCCTTTAAATAGTGCAGGTAGATCTCGGTTTTTCCGCTGCCGGTGATGCCGTATAAGAGTGAGACGCCAAACCCTTCATCGGGAACAGCCAGCTCTTCTGCGGCTAAAGCCTGGGCCGCGGATAGTTCGGGTCTTCGAGCATCAAGCTCAGAATCTTGTTCAAGTGAATTCGGCCGGGGCGGCAAAATCGGCTCAATCAGCTGCTTCTCGCGTAGTGCATTGAGTTGCGCCCGGGAGAAACCGGCCTGCAGGATATCCTTTGTCGGGGCACCCCTCGGGTGTTGGCGTAGCCAATCGAAAAGCGCCTTCTGTTTATGGGCTTTTGCGGGCAAGGTCGCAGTATGGTCACGTGTATGCCACCACTGCTCCGTTTTCTCTTCGGCGATTCGCCCCCGCCTGAGGGCGGGGGGCAGGGCGGTGAACAGGCATTCGCCCAAGGGGTGCTGATAATAGTCGCTCGCCCAGCTGAGAAGTTTGAACGTTTCTTGCGGTAATGCCGGCCACTCCTCGATTGCCGAGGACAGCGGCTTGAGCTTTATGCCAGGGGGCGGTTCAACCCCCACCTCTACAACCAGGCCCGTTGCCTGCTGTCGGCCAAAGGGGATTCGCACTCTCTGGCCCGGCGTCAACTCAAGGTCTTCTGGAATAATGTAATCAAAGAGTCGACGCAGAGGACGATTCAGGGCGATGCGTGCAATCAATGGCACTGAGTGCTCCACTGGATGAGAGGTGTCACGGTTTTTCCTTATCCTGTTTCAGTCGGCGCTCAGCCGCGAAATCCGGAATGGGCGGGTCCGGAAGTCAGGGTGGTGCTTGCCTGCGACACTAATTGCAAGTAAGATTCGCGGTCTGTTTCCGGCTGGGCATGATTGTGCCCCGTCTTCTCAATTGATTCAAACGTGCGGTGCCTGGCGCCTGGGTAATCAAGATGCCCCGCGATCAGGTAGCGGCATGACCTAACGAGGTTCACCATGAAAGAAGGTATCCACCCCAAGTACGAAGAGATTACCGCCACCTGTTCCTGCGGTAACACGTTCAAGACTCGCTCTACCTACACCCATGATCTGCAGCTGGACGTATGTTCCCAGTGCCACCCGTTCTACACTGGCAAGCAGAAAGTTATGGATACCGGTGGTCGTATCGACCGTTTCCAGAAGCGTTTCGGTGGCCGCATCGGCGGCAAAAAAGACTGATCGCACTGGATGTAAGAGAAAGCGCCTTCGGGCGCTTTTTTGTGCCCGAAGATCATACTGTATCGATTGTATACATACGCAATTAGCACTATTGACTGTTCACAAAATGTTCATGGGCCACTTGTCGTTTCGGGTCTGGCGGGCCATAATGGCGCGCTCCGCTGGATGGGGAGGTTCCCTGGCTCCGGCGGTTCATTACCTTTAAACGTGACAAACGGAACAGTGGCAATGTCTCAAGATCTGAAAGAAGCAGCCCTTGAATATCACGCCAAGCCGCGGCCTGGTAAGCTGAGTGTTGAAATCACCAAGCCAACCAAAACTTCCCGCGACCTTTCCCTGGCGTATAGCCCCGGGGTTGCCGAACCGGTCCGCGAGATCGCAAAGGACCCGGAGAACGCATACAAGTACACCGCCAAGGGCAACCTGGTGGCTGTTATCTCCGACGGTTCTGCGATTCTTGGTCTGGGTAACCTGGGTCCGCTGGCAAGCAAGCCGGTTATGGAAGGCAAGGGCGTACTGTTCAAGCGCTTTGCCGGAATTGATGTTTTCGATATTGAGGTCAATTCCGAAAGCCCGCAGGCGTTTATTGAAACAGTTGAGCGGATTGCAGACACCTTTGGTGGCATCAATCTGGAAGACATCAAGGCGCCTGAGTGTTTCGAGGTCGAGCGCGCGCTCATCGAGAAGTGCAACGTGCCGATCTTCCACGATGATCAACATGGTACTGCTATCGTAACTGCAGCCGGCATGATCAATGCCCTGGAGCTGCAGGGTAAAAAAATTGAAGAGGCGAAAGTGGTGTGCCTGGGTGCTGGTGCCGCCGCTATTGCCTGCATGAAGCTGCTGATCAGCTGCGGTATTCGCTCTGAGAACATCTTCATGCTCGACCGCAAGGGTGTGATCCACTCTGGTCGTGATGATCTGAATCAGTACAAGGCGATGTTCGCCAACGACACTGACAGGCGTACTCTTGATGATGCTATTGATGGTGCTGATGTATTCCTTGGCCTGTCTGGCCCGGATCTGCTGACTGCCGACCAGCTCAAGAAAATGGCTCCGAAGCCTATCGTGTTTGCCTGCTCCAACCCTGATCCGGAAATCAGTCCGGAAGTTGCCCTGGCGACCCGCGATGATCTGATCATGGCTACAGGCCGGTCCGATTATCCGAACCAGGTTAACAACGTATTGGGCTTCCCGTTCATTTTCCGTGGCGCGTTGGACGTTCGTGCAACTGCCATTAATGAGGAGATGAAGGTGGCGGCTGTCAATGCGATTCGTGAGCTGGCAAAAGAGCCGGTGCCTCAGGAAATCTGTGAGGCCTATGGTGTGGATAGCTTTGAGTTCGGAAAAGAGTACATCATTCCCAAGCCGATGGATGTACGCTTGCTTGAAGTGGTGCCCGCAGCCGTTGCTCGCGCTGCTGTAGATTCCGGGGTTGCCCGCAATGCCTACCCTGCGCACTACCCGCTCAAATCCATGGACGACATCATCTGATCTGTTCCTATGGATAATAGAAAAACCGGCGGTGATCCCGCCGGTTTTTTTCTGCCCGCTTCGCGTATCAGAAGATTCTGCGTGACAGATCGTCTTCCTCAGAACCTCCGTTCCGATCACCGTCGGTGTCTGACGTCAGTGGAGGTGGTGCGTCCTCTTCCCGGAAGACCTCAAAGACACCGTCCTCGCCAGGTCTGGCGCGCTGCCCAGTCTCGGGATTGATGCGGATATTTACGATCCCGTTCGGGCGGGGCATAAAGGAAGAGGGCGCCCCTTCGAGTGCAACTTCCATGTAGTCCAGCCAGATCGGTAGCGCGGTGCTGGCGCCGAATTCACGTCTGCCAAGCGGTGCCGGTTGGTCGAATCCAACCCAGGTTGTCGTCGCGATATCGTGATTGAAGCCGGCGAACCAGGTGTCCTTCTGCTCGTTGGTGGTGCCGGTCTTGCCGGCGATGTCGTCCCGGCCCAGGGCCAGCGCACGCCGGCCAGTACCGCGGCGAATTACATCCTGCATCATCGAGTGCAGAATGAAGACGGCGCGCTCGTCCGCCAGTCTGGGCATCACGCGAATCTCCGGCGGCTCTTCGTTGCCTTGCGATGCATTTGCCGGCGTAGCGGCGTCGCTTTCGTCCGTTTCCGGGATCGCTTGTTCTGCAACCTCATTGCAGTTTTCATCGCACAGGATGGTTTTCGGGGCCTGGTAGATGATCTCGCCGCTGAAGTCGCTGATCGTCTCGATCAGGTAGGGTTCGACGTCATAACCGCCGTTGGCAATTACAGCCATGCCTCTGGCCAGTTCCATTGGCGTCAACTGGCCGCTGCCGAGCGACAATGACAGGTTGTCGGGCATGTTTTCGGTAGAGATTTCCAGTTGTGCGAGGTAATTGAGCGTTTTTTCAATGCCCAAGTCTCGCAGGAGTCTGATAGAAACCAGGTTTCGTGAGCGATAGAGCGCTTCGCGAAGCCGGGTCGGGCCATAAAACTGTCCAGAGGAGTTCTGCGGCCGCCATGCGGTCTCCAGTTCGGAGTCGTCGAACACGATCGGCGCATCGTTATAAATAGTGGCCGGCGTCATGCCGCTTTCAAGAGCGCTCAGGTAGAGGAACGGCTTGAAAGTCGAGCCCGGTTGCCTGCGCGCCTGAATGGCCCGGTTGTATTTGCTTTGACCGAAGCTGTAGCCCCCTGCCAGTGCCTGTATGGCACCGGTTTTGGCTTCCAGTGAAATCAGTGCGCCTTCTACCCTCGGGATCTGGGCAAGTGCCACGGTCGCAGCAGTCGGCTGCTCCGGATCGTCAGCCTGCGGACTGCTCTCGTCGGCATCAGCTTCTGAGGAAGCCTGGACTGGCTCCTGAGCGCGCACATAGACCACGTCGCCAGGCGAAACAACATCTGAAGGTTTCTCGGGTTCTGGTCCGGTCAGATTTTCGGTTTTGTAGCGCCTCGCCCAGGTCATGGTTTCGAACGGCATAACGGCGGGGCCGACGACACGTGCGTAAACACGTACTTCGCCCGATTCGTCGTCAACCTCCTCGACGATTGCCGGCAGCAAGGACTCGACTCTGGGGTAATTCAGGATGATGTCGGATAATTCGCTCGTGGCGAGAATGTCCTCGTCGATCTGCCCGATGGGACCGCGAAAACCGTGGCGTCGATCATAGGCTTCCAGGCCGTTCCTGAGCGCTTCGGTGGCAACCTGTTGATTTTCGCCGTCAACCGTCAGAGTGACGGTATAGCCATCGGTGTAGGCGTCTTCGCCAAACCGCCGAACCATTTCAGATCGTGCCATTTCAGCAACATAGTCGGCGTCGACTTCCGTTTCCGTGCTGTTATAGCTGGCGGTGATGGGGGCCGAAACGGCAAGTTCATGGGCATCCGGAGTGATGTATCCCAGATCTCTCATGCGCCCGAGGATCCAGTTGCGGCGAATCATCGCACGGTCCGGGTTGGCCAGCGGGTTGAAAGCCGAGGGCGCCTTGGGTAGGCCGGCCAGCATAGCCATCTGGGCCAGCGACAGTTCGGATACCGGCTTGTTGTAATAAACCTGTGCAGCGGCAGCTATGCCATAGGCCCGATTGCCCAGATAGATCTTGTTCAGGTAGAGCTCGAGAATGCGGTTTTTGTCCAGTTCACGTTCAATCTGAAGAGCCAGAAGTATCTCGTTGAACTTCCGGATAAAGGTTCTGTCCCGTGACAAAAAGTAATTTTTTGCAACCTGCATTGTGATGGTGCTGCCCCCGGACTGGATCTCGCCGGTTGAGACCAGTTCGATGGCAGCCCGCGCCAGGCCTTTGATGTCGACCCCAAAGTGCTCATAAAAACGCGCGTCTTCAGCGGCCATAAAGGCTTGTAACTGAATTGTTGGGATCTGTTCGATTGTGATGGGTGCCCTTCTCTTTTCACCGAATTCTGCTATTAATCTGTTGTCTTTGCTATAGACCCGTAATGGCGTCTGCAGCTTGATGTCCAGAAGCTGGTGTACCGGCGGAAGGCCGGGGCGAAGGTAAAGATAAAAGCCTGAGGTTACGATAACGGCGACACTCAGTCCGGTAAGAAACAACCAGGCAAAAAGGCGAGATGTGCGCAACAAATGAGACATTTTTTTCTGACAACTGTTGGATATAGGTCTATCATTTGAGAAATTGCTTTAGGAAGGAAGAGTCGCTTCACCGTCGCAATGGTTCTCAATTAAAGAAGAACAGGCATTGTAGACGGAATGGTGAAGAAATTCTCTTAAATAAAAAACACATAAGTTACGTAACCGGGTGCATCTAACCAGGTATAGGGTGAGCGCGTGTTTGGATTAGGAAAGAAATCCAGTGCAGTGCTGGGCGTGGATATAAGCTCCAGCTCGGTCAAACTTCTGGAGCTGTCGAAGCAGGGCGACCGGTATAAGGTCGAGAGCTACGCGGTTGAGCCATTGCCGGCCAATGCCGTGGTGGAAAAGAACATTACCGACGTGGAAGCCGTGGGCGAAGTGATGAAGCGCGTGGCTTCCAAGTCCCGTTCCGGCGTCAAGCAGGTTGCCGTGGCGGTATCAGGTTCGGCGGTAATCACCAAGGTCATCCAGATGGATGGTGGCCTCAACGAATTCGAGATGGAAGATCAGATTGCCCTCGAGGCCGATCAGTATATTCCATACCCGCTGGATGAAGTGGCCATCGATTTTGAGGTTCAGGGACCTTCCGAAAGTAACCCCGACCAGGTAGATGTGCTTCTGGCGGCATGCCGAAAGGAAAATGTCGACATTCGGGAAGATGCACTCGAGATTGCTTCACTCACCACCAAGGTGGTTGATGTTGAGGCCTATGCCCTTGAGCGCGCCTACGCTTTGATCGAGCCGCAGCTGGACTCTCAGGGCGAAGAATTGGTGGTGGCGATTGTTGATATCGGCGCCACGATGACCACGCTGAGCGTTTTGGCCAGCGGCAAAACCGTTTACACCCGCGAACAGATTTTTGGTGGCAAGCAACTGACCGAGGAAATTCAGCGTCGCTATGGTCTGTCTCTGGAGGAAGCTGGCCTTGCCAAGAAACAGGGCGGACTGCCCGATGACTACGAATCCGAAGTTCTGACCCCGTTTCGCGAAGCCGTGGTGCAGCAAGTGGCCCGAGCGCTTCAGTTCTTCTTTGGTGCCAGTCAGTACAATGCTGTCGACTATGTGGTTTTGGCAGGTGGTACTGCCTCGATTCAGGGCCTGACGGAAATGGTCGAAGAAAAAACGGGTACGCCGACTTTGGTCGCGAATCCTTTTGCAGACATGGCGGTTGGGTCTCGGGTCAACGCATCGGCACTGAGTAACGATGCGCCGTCTCTGATGATTGCCTGCGGCCTGGCAATGAGGAGCTTCGACTGATGGCAAAGATTAACCTTCGACCGTGGCGCGAGGAACTTCGTGCGGAGAAACAGAAACAGTTTGTGGTCATGATTCTTGGCGCCGCAATCATTGCGGGCGGGCTGGTGTTCCTCTGGAAGACCGATATGGATAGCCGTATTGCTTATCAGCAATCACGGAATGCTTATCTGGAAACGGCGACGAAAAATCTGGATCAGCAGATCAAGGAAATTGAGGATCTCAAACGTAAGAGGGATGAGTTGCTTGCGCGCATGCAGGTTATTCAGGATCTTCAGGGTAAGAGGCCCGTCATTGTCCGCGTGTTTGATGAGTTGGTCAGAACTTTGCCTGATGGCCTTTTCTACACTGATCTCAAGCGCACTGGAGACCAGATTGACATCGTAGGGATGTCTGAGTCCAACAGCCGGGTATCTACACTGATGCGTCAGTTCGAAGAGTCGGACTGGTTCACGGATCCTGATTTGTCCAACGTGTCGGCTGCCGAGAGTCGTCGGGCGGGTTACAGTCAATTCAATCTTTCAGTTCAACAAAAAACTCCTGAGCCCGAGGGGGAGGATAGCCAATGAGCCTCGCCGACTCACTTAAAAGCCTGAATGAATTCGATATAAACGATCTTGACGTCAATAATGCCGGTATCTGGCCAGCTCCAATTAAGGCCATTGTGGTTTTGATCGTCTTTGCTCTTATTGGCGGCGGGGGCTATTGGTTTTTCGTTAAAGATCAGTATGTTCAGCTCGAACGCGTAGAGAAAACCGAGCAGGATCTCAGAAAAAAATATGAAGAGAAGGCCTATCAGGTGGCAAACCTGGAGGTGTTCAAAGCACAGATGGCGGAAATGGAAGAAACTTTCGGTGCTTTGGTGCGGCAGTTACCGAGCGAAACAGAAGTGCCTGGGCTGTTGGAAGACATAACCAACACCGCTCTGGGGAATGGCCTTGCTCTGCAGGAAGTGGCTCTTCAGCCAGAGCAGCGCAGGGACTTCTATTCCGAGTTGCCAATCAACATCCGGGTTTCCGGCTCTTATCATGAGCTGGCATCTTTCGTCAGCAGTGTTGCGAGCCTGCCTCGGATTGTGACGCTGCACGACTTGACCATAAAACCAACTGGCGGAGACGGAGAACGACTTGATATGCAGGTTGTGGCTCGTACATACCGCTACCGGGCTGGAGAATGAGCATGACAGGAAAGCATGCGGTGCAGGCCTGGCTGGGAGTTTGTCTGGTGTCTCTCCTGACAGCCTGTTCCCAGGGCAGCGGATACTCAGATCTTGATCAATTCATGGCCGAGACTCGGGCAAAACCGAGAGGGTATGTGGAGCCTTTGCCAGAGTTTAAAGCCTACGAGGCCTTTAGTTATTCCGCGGCTGATCGTCGGGCCCCTTTTGAGCCACCTATCGACGTGCAGCTGACTATGGTGGACGAGCAACCGATAAGTGATGTCGAACCTGATTTGGATCGGCCAAGGGAAGTTCTTGAGAATTTCGATCTTAAGGCGCTTCAAATGGTCGGTACCCTTCAGGGCGCATCAGGTAACCTGTTCGCCCTGATTGAAGACGATACTGGGGGCATTCATAGAGTCCGTACCGGAAATTACATGGGTCAAAACTACGGCCGCATTGTGGGCGTCAGTGAAACCCGAATTGAGCTAATTGAAATCGTTCCCAATGGCCGGGGTGGCTGGGTTGAGCGTCCTCGCTCCCTGACCCTGGATGAGGGCGCAGGCTAAGGAGCGGCTGGATGAAAGTTGAAAGAAACATGCACGTACAAAAAAGTTTAGGGTCGAGGCTAGCGATGTTCAGAAAACTCAATGTATACGTCAGCGTGATTGCTTTTGGGTTGTTATCCGGCCTGGCCAACGCGGTCACGCTGGAAGACGTGTCGTTTTCGTCGCTACCGGGGGAGCGGCTTGAAGTCACACTGAAGTTTGATGGGGCGCCGCCGGAACCATCCGGGTATACCATAGAGCGTCCCGCTCGAATTGCCGTTGACCTGCGGGACACAACCAGCGGCCTTGATAGCCGAAGCGTGCCTCTTGGTTCGGGCAACGCCCAGAGCATGACAGTTGTGGAAACCAAGGATCGGACGCGGTTGATTTTTAACCTGGTAGAGCTTGTGCCCTATGAGACGGTTCGTGCGGGGAATTCTCTGGTCATGACGATCGGCGGACAGGCTGATGGCGTGGTCGCAAGCTCTCCTGCTCCCGCTTCTCAAAGCAGTTCAACGTCTGGCTCCACGTCTGCCAACGCTCTGGCTGGCGTGGATTTCCGCAGGGGCAAGGATGGTGAAGGCCGTGTTTTGGTTGACCTGGGCAGTTCCAGCACGCCTGTGGACCTGACTGAGCGTGCCGGCAAGATCCGTCTGACGATGGATGGTATTAACGTTCCTGCGGACCTTCGGCGCCGACTCGACGTCACAGACTTCGCAACACCCGTTACCCGTATTGATACCTTTGTAGAAGGTGGCAATGCTGTGGTCGAGATTACCCCAGAGGGAAATTACGACTACATTGCATACCAGTCTGGCAGCCAGTTCACCGTGAGTGTTGAGGAGCTTAGCCAGGAAGAGGCGGAATCTCGTCGGGAAGAGAAGTTCCCGTATACCGGTGACAAGCTGTCCCTTAACTTTCAGGATATTGAGGTTCGCTCGGTCCTTCAGTTGATTGCCGATTTCACCGGATTGAACCTGGTGGCAAGTGATACTGTAGGCGGTAGCATTACCCTGCGCCTTCAGAACGTACCCTGGGACCAAGCGCTGGATCTGATCCTCAAAACCAAAGGGCTTGATAAGCGTCAGATTGGTAATGTGTTGCTGGTAGCTCCTGCGGACGAGATTGCTGCACGGGAGAAGTTGGAGCTCGAAACCAGCAAGCAAATTGCAGAACTTGCGCCTGTTCGTTTGGACATCGTTCAAGTGAACTATGCCAAGGCCGCGGACATTGTCGCCTTGATCAAGGAAGACGAAGAGCTGATTTCAGATCGCGGCTTTGTCTCCTCAGACGTACGGACAAATACGATTAGTGTTCGGGAGACCGCGGAAAAGCTGGAAGAAATTCGCAGGCTGGTGTCGACTTGGGATGTGCCTGTACGCCAAGTTTCAATTGAAGCGCGTATTGTCCGGGCACAGACCAATGTGGCCGAGAACCTGGGCGTTCGCTGGGGTGGTGCCGCTTACGATGTGAGCGGGGACAATGTTTTCACCGTCGGCGGTTCGCAGGGGTCCCTGCAAGAGGCCCGTGATGCAGCGGCAGGGAACAGTAACACTATTTCTTTCCCGGGAGCGCTTGCGGTTGATCTCGGTGTGAGTGGCGAAGGTACTTCTTCCTTTGCGATAGGATGGGGCAGCGATAACTTCCTGGTTGATCTGGAGTTGTCCGCTTTGGAAAGTGATGGCCAGGCTGAAGTAGTATCTCAGCCAAGAGTGGTTACGGCTGACCGTCAAACAGCTTCTATAAAATCGGGTGAAGAAATTCCTTATCAGGAGGCTACCTCAAGTGGGGCGACCAACATCGAGTTCAAGGAAGCCGTTCTTTCACTGGAGGTAACGCCCCAGATCACGCCAGACGACAAGATCATTATGGATCTCGTGGTAAACCAGGATTCAAGAGGCGAAGTGACGGCTGGTATTCCGTCCATCAATACTAACTCCGTTACAACACAAGTCTTGGTGGGCAATGGTGAAACAGTAGTTCTGGGAGGTATTTTCCAGTCGGAGGTCGCGACGCAGACTACCAAGACGCCCTTCCTAGGAGATATTCCTTATCTTGGTCGTATCTTTAAAAGGACAGAGCACCTTGATGAGCGCAGCGAGTTGTTGATCTTCATTACGCCGAAGATCATCAAGAACGACCTGCTTCGTTAATCGGTGCAGTTCAAAAGCCGCCGCTTAAAACCGGCGGCTTTTTTGTGCCTGAAACAGACTCGGGGCGGTCCTGAACTTATGCAATCCCGGGGCCTGTGATATTCTCACCCGCCTGAACAAAACTGAGCGGAAGTTATGTCTTTGCCGAAACGCGTTGTCCTGGTTGGCCCAATGGGAGCAGGGAAAAGCACGATTGGCCGGATGCTCGCTAAAGAGCTCGGCTATCGTTTTCTTGATTCTGATCGCATCATCGAAGAGCGATGCGGGGCCAATATCCCGTGGATTTTCGACGTTGAGGGGGAAGATGGCTTCCGTTTGCGGGAGACGGCCATGCTGGACGAGTTATCCCACGAGGATCATACCGTGCTGGCCACGGGCGGCGGCGCGGTCATGCGAGAGGAAAACCATCCTATCCTTAAAAGGGATGCGACGGTGATCTATCTGAAGACCTCGATAGAGCAGCAGGTGGAGCGAACACGCAAGGACCGAAATCGCCCTTTGCTCCAGAACGATAACCCGGAGGCGGTTCTGCGGAACCTGTTCTCGATCCGGGATCCCCTGTATTCCAGTCTGGCAGACATCATCATGTTCACCGACAAGAAGAGCCCTAGGCTGGTCGTTCGCCAGCTGGTTAACCGGCTGAACCCGAAAACACCCCGTCATAAAAGGCAGGTCAGGAAGGAAGGTCGCAATCATGTCTAATCGGTATCGCGAACTCTCGGTGGAGCTCGGCGAGCGCAGCTATCCCATTTTTATCGGCCAGGACCTTCTCGGTACTCAGGATCTGTCATCCCACGTCTCCGGTGCACAGGTCATGATTGTCACCAACGAGACGGTTGCACCGCTCTATCTTGATCGGGCGAAAGCCTGTTTTCCCGGGAAGCGGGTCGATACCGTCGTGCTTTCCGATGGCGAGAAGTTCAAGGACTGGCAGACCCTCAATATGATCTTCGATGGTCTCCTTGAGCAACGGCACACCCGGAAAACCACTCTGGTTGCGCTTGGTGGAGGAGTTGTTGGTGATATGGCCGGTTTCGCCGCAGCCTGCTATCAGCGTGGTGTTCCATTCATCCAGATTCCAACTACCCTGCTTTCCCAGGTAGATTCTTCTGTTGGTGGTAAAACCGGTATCAACCATCCCCTTGGCAAGAACATGATTGGTGCTTTTCATCAGCCGCAGGCCGTATTGATAGACACCGCAAGCCTTCAGACTTTGCCTCCCCGGGAAGTGTCAGCGGGCCTCGCAGAAGTAATCAAATATGGGCTGATTCGTGACGAGGGCTTTCTTGCCTGGCTTGAAGATCACATGGATTCTCTTGTCAGCCTTGATCCGGAGGCACTGGCAGAAGCTATCTTCCGCTCCTGTGCTTGCAAGGCTGAGGTTGTAGCTCTGGACGAGCGCGAGGGAGGTTTGAGGGCGATACTGAACCTCGGTCACACCTTCGGACATGCGATCGAAACCTTTGCCGGTTACGGCAACTGGCTCCACGGAGAGGCGGTAGGCACTGGCATGCTCATGGCCGCCGAACTGTCTGCGCTTGAAGGTATGATCAGCCGTGAGGATTGCGTCCGGATTAACCGACTGATCCTGCGGGCCGGATTGCCGGATAAACCTCCGGTCGGAATGACCGCAGACGACTTTATGAGCTTGATGGCTGTCGATAAGAAAAACGTGGATGGCCTGCTCAGGCTCGTCTTGCTTCGTTCGATTGGCGATGCAGTCGTCACATCCCAGGCAAAGCCTGAAAACCTGGCACTCACGTTTGCCCGTTTTTGCCGCTCAACATGATGTCGGCCCGAAGGCTTCAATAATTTGGTAACGGACCAGCGACCAAGGAAGACCCGTGACTGAAGAAAGCTTGAACAGTCTTGATGGCGGCGGCCTGTTTCCCAGGCTGCAACAACGCTACAGCCTCCGTGCCAACCCCCTGGAGATGGAAACACCGTTTTTCCCCGACGCCATGCGTCATCACGCCCTGGAGGCATTGCGCCATCTTTGCGGCTTTGGTGATATGGCTCTGCTGTTGACCGGTGCTGCGGGTGCGGGCAAAACCCGGATACTGGCGGAGCTGGTCCGCAGCGAGTCGTCCAGGCTTGATTTTCACCGGATACCGGCTGCAGCGTTGACCAGCGCCCAGGCGCTTGCCCGGGACCTGAAAGCCGTCGCCCGCTCCAGTCTCGGCCAGGAAGACAGCCCGCGAGACCTGGTTTATCAGTTCTTCAGATGGTCGGAGTCCAGGGTTCGCAAGGGGCAGCGCATGGTCCTTTTGATTGACGATGCGGATAGAGCGCCGACGGAGTTGCTCAGACTGATTTTGTCTGCTTATCTGGCTTCAGAACGCGGGTCTTCTGCGGTTCCGGTGTTTGCGGGTACCGATAACCTGGTGCAGATGCTGGGCCTGGATAATTCAAGCACCAGCGTGCACCAGATTCATCTCCGCCCGCTGACAAAAGACGAAATTGTGGCTTACCTTGAGCCAAGAGTTCATGCAGCTGGTGGTAAGACAGCCGAGCTTCTCAGTCCGGCGCGGGTTTCGAAAATTCATGCCTTGAGCCAGGGTAGTTTTTCGAGGCTTAAGCGGGTAACGCCAGGCGTCTGGTTGGATATGGTATCCGCGCCAAGCAGTGCCCGCTCTCGGGCATTGCCCTGGAAAAAGCTTCTTTGGCCGGGGTTCGCTCTGGTTCTGCTCACGGGCTCGTGGTGGTTCGTGTCGCGCCAGTACGATGAGTCGGTTGCCGAGGAGGTCATGAAAGCGCCGGAGCCGGTGCGAAAGAGCATTACCATTGGCCCTGAAACGGAGGAATCCGAGCCCGTCTCCGATGAGCCGCTGTTGACAGGGCCGGTAACCGAGCCCGACCCTGTACAGCCAGAGCCAGAGCCAGAGCCAGAGCCAGAGCCAGAGCCAGAGCCAGAGCCAGAGCCAGAGCCAGAGCCAGAGCCAGAGCCAGAGCCAGAGCCAGAGCCAGAGCCAGAGCCAGAGCCAGAGCCAGAGCCAGAGCCAGAGCCAGAGCCAGAGCCAGAAGCCGCGCCGGAGTTCGTTCCTGCCGATCCGCAGTATTTTGCAGCCATCGACGAAATTCGGGCGCGAGGAGGCTGGACCATACAGCTGGTTGCCGGCAACCTGGAGCAGACCGCATTAAATGTCATATCCAGCTATTCAGACCTTGATGATCTGGTGTATACCCGAGGGGAAAGGCAGGGCCAGCCATGGTTTATGGTATTCTATGGTGAGTTCCCTACCCGGGAGGCGGCGAACGCCGCAGCGTCTGGTTTGCCGGAAGAGCTGGCTTCCCGGTCGCCTTGGGTGCGTCCAGTCGACAATTTATAGCGCCGCTCTTTTCGGCGCTAACTTGTTGTTCCGTAACCTTGTCGATTGGTAATTCCGGTTTCGGCTTCCCACAATAACTTCACGCCGATTTGAGTACGTATTTCTACGTGTGTAAAATAGCCAGCCCCCATTTTCAGTGTCAAAGGGTGGTTGTATGGCTGTGCGCCAATTAACTCTTTGATTGAAAAGCATTTCTACGTGAGAGAACGCTTATGATGACAGGTTTGTATCATCCCGATGAATTCAGGGACAACTGTGGATTCGGTCTGATTGCCCACATGAAGGGCGAGGCCAGTCATAAGTTGTTGCAAACTGCCATCGAGTCTCTGACCTGCATGACCCACCGAGGTGGTATCGCTGCAGACGGAAAGACCGGCGATGGTTGTGGCCTGCTGATCCAGAGCCCGGATGGCTTTCTGAAGAAAGCTGCCAAGGCGGCGTTTGGCAAGGAGCCAGGCGACCTCTTTGCCGTGGGCCAGGTGTTCCTTAACCCCGACGAGAACAAGGCTGCCGCCGGTCGTACAGCAATTGAAAATCGGCTGACCGAACAGGGTCTGGAAATCCTTGGCTGGCGTGAAGTGCCGGTGGATGACAGCTGCCTGGGCCCGATGGCGCTGGATTGCCTGCCCCGTATTGAGCAGGTTTTCGTGGTGCCAGCCGGCAAGGAAGAGCGTGACTTTGCGATCAGTCTGTTCGTGGGTCGCCGGCATGCTGAAAGCGACATGGCCGAAGATCCGGAATTCTATATCTGTAGCCTGTCTCACCGCACTCTGGCCTATAAGGGCCTCATGATGCCGGCGGACCTGGCCAACTTCTACAAGGATCTCGGTGATCCGGATCTTGAGACTGCTATCTGTGTATTCCACCAGCGGTTCTCCACTAACACCATGCCCCGGTGGCCGCTGGCACAGCCGTTCCGGTATCTGGCTCATAATGGTGAGATCAACACCATCGACGGCAACCGCAACTGGGCCATCGCCCGGGCCGCCAAATTCAGCTCCCCGGAACTGCCCGATCTGCAGACCCTTCAGCCACTGGTCAATCTCACTGGTTCCGACTCCTCAAGCATGGACAACATGCTGGAAGTCCTGCTTGCCGGTGGTGTAGACCTTTTCCGTGCCGTTCGCATGATGATTCCGCCGGCCTGGCAGAATGTCGACAGCATGGACTCCGAGTTGCGGGCGTTCTATGAGTACAACTCCATGCACATGGAGCCCTGGGATGGTCCCGCAGGTCTGGTGATGTCGGACGGTCGTTATGCGGTCTGTATGCTCGACCGAAACGGGCTGCGTCCCGCCCGGTGGGTTATTACCAAAGATGACTTCATCACGCTGGCTTCAGAGATCGGTACCTACGGGTACCAGCCCGACGACGTGGTTGCCAAAGGCCGTGTCGGGCCGGGGCAGATGCTGGCTATCGACACCGAATCCGGTGAAGTCCTGCATACCAAAGACATTGACCAGCGCCTGAAGACCGCGCAGCCCTACAAGCGCTGGCTGCGCGAGAACGCATTGCGCGTGGAAACCACCCTGAATCAGGACACACCTGACTTCAGGCTGATGGACTCCGACGAGCTTCTGGTGCATCAAAAAATGTTCATGGTCTCCTTCGAAGAGCGTGACCAGGTGTTGCGTCCGCTGGCAGAGAACGGCCAGGAAGCGGTTGGGTCCATGGGTGACGATACCCCGATGGCCGTGCTCTCCAGCAAAGTGCGCCACGTAGCGGATTATTTCCGACAGAAGTTCGCCCAGGTGACCAACCCGGCGATAGACCCCCTGCGTGAGGCGATCGTTATGTCTCTGGAGACCTGTCTGGGTGCCGAGCGTAACGTGTTCGAGGAAACCGCCGATCACGCGGATCGAATCATCCTGACCACGCCGGTACTCTCTCCGGCCAAGTTCCTGAAGATCGCCAACAACGAGCGTCCCGGGTTCGAGGTGGCGCGGATCTCCATGAGCTACCGCCCGGAGCAGGGTCTGGAGCAGGCGATTCACCAGGTTTGCGAGGAAGCGGAGCAGGCTGTCCGGAACGGTAAGGTGCTTCTGATCCTCACAGACAAGGATTTGAAGGAAGGAGAGCTGCCGGTCAACGCCCTGATGGCAACCGGTGCCGTTCACCATCACTTGGTCCAGAAAGGGCTGCGCTGCGATTCCAACATCATTGTTGAAACCGGTTGGGCTCGTGATCCCCACCATTTTGCGGTGCTTTTCGGTTTTGGTGCGACAGCGGTGTACCCGTACCTCGCTTACCAGGTCCTGAACGATCTGATCCGCACCGGCGAATTGCTGATGGATCCGATTGACGCCAAGAACAACTACCGGAAGGGCATCAACAAGGGGCTGCTGAAGATCCTCTCCAAAATGGGGATCTCGACCATCACCTCCTACCGGGGCGCCCAGCTGTTCGAGGCGATCGGGCTGGCTGACGACGTCGTTGACCTGTGTTTCAAAGGTGTGCCCAGCCGTATCCAGGGGGCTGGCTTCTACGACTTCCAGCAGGATCAGGAGCAACTTGCTTCTGTGGCCTGGAAGCCGCGCAAGCCGATTGTCCAGGGTGGCTTGCTGAAGTATGTCCACGGCCAGGAGTACCACGCTTTCAACCCGGATGTCGTCGGAAAGCTGCAAGAAGCAGTAACCAGTGGCGACTACGGCCACTACAAGGAATACGCCGGTCTGGTCAATGAACGGCCGGTGGCAACCCTGCGTGATCTCCTTGGCTTCCGCAAGGACCTCAAACCGATTGATCTCTCGGAAGTTGAGCCGGTCGAGAATATTTTCCCGCGCTTCGATTCCGCGGCCATGTCCCTGGGTGCGCTGTCACCAGAGGCCCACGAGGCCCTGGCGGTCGCCATGAATACACTGGGTGGTCGCTCAAACTCTGGCGAGGGCGGTGAAGATCCTGCCCGCTATGGCACCGAGAAGCGGTCAAAGATCAAGCAGGTGGCTTCCGGACGTTTTGGCGTGACGGCTGAGTATCTGCGTAGCGCTGATGTCATGCAGATCAAGGTGGCTCAGGGCGCGAAGCCTGGTGAGGGTGGCCAGCTGCCCGGTGGCAAGGTCAATGATCTGATTGCACGTTTGCGTTATTCCGTGCCCGGCGTGACCTTGATTTCGCCGCCGCCGCATCACGATATCTACTCTATCGAGGATCTGGCCCAGCTGATTTTTGATCTCAAACAGGTCAATCCCCAGGCCCTGGTGTCAGTGAAGCTGGTTTCCGAGCCGGGTGTGGGTACTATCGCAGCTGGTGTTGCCAAGGCCTACGCCGACCTGATCACCGTCTCCGGTTACGATGGCGGCACGGCGGCAAGCCCGCTGACGTCCATCCGCTACGCGGGCTCTCCCTGGGAGCTCGGTTTGACTGAAACCCAACAGGCCCTGCGGGCCAACGATCTGCGTGGCAAGATTCGCCTGCAGACCGATGGCGGTATCAAGACCGGTCTGGATGTGGTGAAAGGTGCGATCCTGGGTGCGGAGAGTTTCGGTTTCGGTACCACGCCGATGGTGGCTCTGGGCTGTAAATACCTCCGAATCTGCCACCTGAATAACTGCGCGACCGGTGTGGCTACCCAGAATGATCACCTCCGTGAAGAGCACTTCAAAGGCACGGTGGAAATGGCCATGAACTTCTTCCGTTTCGTGGCTGAAGAAACCCGTGAGTGGATGGCGAAGCTGGGCGTGCGCAGCCTGGAAGAACTGGTTGGTCGCGTTGACCTTCTGGAGCGCCTGCCGGGCGATACCGAGCGCCAGAAGAAGCTGGATCTCAGTCGCCTGTTGTCTAATGACCATATTCCGGCGGACAAGCCTCAGACCTGCCAGGTGGAGCGGAACCATCCGTTCGACGAGGGCAAGCTGGCGGAACAGATGGTTCAGGATACCGCTGCAGCCATCAAGGAAAAGAGTGGTGGCGCCTGGTCCTACCGGGTCACCAACTGTGACCGCTCCATCGGTGCCCGTTTGTCTGGCGAAATCGCTCAGCTGCATGGCAATCAGGGCATGGTCGATGCGCCCATTACCCTGGA
The DNA here is from genome assembly GCF_009617755.1 of Marinobacter salsuginis. NCBI lineage: Bacteria > Pseudomonadati > Pseudomonadota > Gammaproteobacteria > Pseudomonadales > Marinobacteraceae > Marinobacter > Marinobacter salsuginis. The sequence goes on along the minus strand of NZ_BGZH01000004.1, from coordinate 56,690 downwards.
TTTAACCGGTACCGCGGGCCAGAGTTTTGGTGTCTGGAACGTGGGCGGTCTCAACCTGATCCTTGAAGGGGATGCCAACGACTACGTGGGTAAAGGTATGACCGGTGGCAAGTTGGTCGTGAAGCCGCCCCGCGGTAGCGCCTTCAAGACCCAGGAGACGTCCATCGTCGGTAACACCTGCCTCTACGGCGCGACGGGCGGCAAACTCTTCGCTGCTGGTACTGCAGGTGAGCGTTTCGCGGTTCGTAATTCTGGCGCCCACGCGGTTGTGGAAGGCGCTGGCGATCACTGCTGTGAATACATGACCGGCGGCCTGGTGACGGTACTCGGATCAACCGGGCACAACTTCGGTGCGGGTATGACCGGTGGCTTTGCCTACGTCATGGACCTCAACAATACCTTCGTGGACAAGTACAACCACGAGTTGGTCGAGATCCAACGCATTTCCAGCGAAGACATGGAGTCCTACCGCAATCATCTGCGTGGTGTGATTCGGGAGCACATTTCCGAGACCGGCAGTGAGTGGGCTGAGCACATTCTTGAGAATTTCGACGACTACATCGGCCGCTTCTGGCTGGTGAAACCCAAGGCTGCCAACCTGCGCAGTCTACTGGCCAGCACCCGGGCGCGCCCGGAATAAGAAGCTGAGAGGGTTCGGGGCGAGTGGCCTGGCTGCCGCCCTTGTCGAAATTGAGTTGATGAGAGCATCCAGATGAAAGAACGACTGAGTAACGACTTCCAGTTTGTTGAAGTAGGGCGGGTCGACCCCAAGAAGGTCCCGGCCAAGAAGCGGAAGAAAGAATTTGGCGAGATCTACCACCCCTTCACGGCAGACAGTGCGGCGTCCCAGTCTCACCGTTGTCTTGAGTGTGGCAACCCCTATTGCGAGTGGAAGTGCCCGGTACACAATTACATCCCGAACTGGCTCAAGCTGGTTTCCGAAGGCAATATCATGCGGGCCGTCGAGTTGTGTCATCAGACCAACTCCCTTCCAGAGGTCTGCGGTCGAGTGTGTCCGCAGGATCGTCTCTGTGAGGGTGCCTGTACGCTGAACGACGGCTATGGTGCGGTTACCATCGGCTCTGTCGAGAAATACATCACCGACACCGCGTTTGCCCTGGGCTGGAAACCGGATATGTCCGCAGTTAAGTGGACAGACAAGAAGGTTGCCGTCATTGGTGCAGGCCCTGCCGGTCTGGGATGCGCCGACGTACTGGTTCGCAATGGCGTCAAGCCGGTTGTCTTCGATATCTATCCGGAGATCGGCGGTCTGCTGACCTTCGGTATTCCAGAGTTCAAGCTGGAAAAATCCGTCATGACCCGCCGCCGCAAGGTGTTCGAGGAGATGGGCGTGGAATTCCGCCTGTCCACCGAGGTTGGCAAGGACGTTCAACTGCAGGACATCATCGACGAATACGACGCCGTCTTCATGGGCATGGGCACCTACACCTATATGAAGGGCGGCTTCCCAGGTGAGAACCTGCCGGGCGTGTACGATGCACTGCCGTTCCTCGTTTCCAACGTCAATCGTCGTCTCGGCTTTGAGAAAGACGAAGCCGATTTCATCGACATGAAAGGTAAGCGGGTTGTTGTTCTCGGCGGTGGTGACACGGCTATGGACTGTAACCGCACCTCAATCCGTCAACAGGCCGAGAGCGTCACCTGTGCCTACCGCCGGGACGAAGCCAATATGCCGGGTTCCCGCCGTGAAGTGGCCAACGCTAAGGAAGAGGGCGTTAAGTTTCTTTTCAATCGTCAGCCCATCGCCATTATTGGTGAAGACCGGGTTGAGGGTGTGAAGGTGGTTCAGACTCGCCTGGGCGATCCTGATGAAAATGGTCGTCGCCGTCCGGAAGTAGTCCCGGGTAGTGAGGAGGTTATTCCTGCTGACGCGGTTCTGGTCGCCTTCGGTTTCCGCCCGAGCCCGGCCGACTGGTTCGATGAGCTGAAGGTTAATACCGACGATTCGGGCCGGGTAACCGCGCCGGAAGAGTCCGAGTTCATGTTCCAGACCAGCAACGAGAAAATCTTTGCCGGCGGGGACATGGTCCGCGGTTCGGATCTGGTCGTAACCGCTATCTGGGAAGGCCGTCAGGCCGCCGAAGGTATCATGGATTACCTGGATATCTGATTGCAGGATTGATCCTGATCAGAAGGGCGGTTTCCTAAGGGAAAGCCGCCCTTTTTTATTCCCGCAAACCGGGTATTATGGCCTCCATCCAATTTTCCCCTTTGTACAGAACACGCTGGATTGTCTATGACCGAGCTGAAGAATGATCGTTTCCTGCGCGCCCTGATGCGCCAGCCCGTGGACCGCACACCGGTCTGGATGATGCGTCAGGCCGGGCGATACCTGCCGGAGTACCGTGCGACCAGGGCCAAGGCGGGGGATTTTCTGAGCTTGTGCAAGAACACGCCGCTGGCCTGTGAAGTCACACTCCAGCCCCTGGAGCGCTTCCCACTGGATGCGGCCATCCTGTTTTCAGATATTCTGACCATTCCCGATGCATTGGGCCTCGGCTTGTACTTCGAAACCGGCGAAGGTCCGAAATTCCGGAACACGATCCGCTCCGAGGCGGATGTCGCAGCGCTGCCCAAAATTAACGCTGAGGTGGATCTGGATTACGTGATGAACGCGGTTTCCACCATTCGCGGAGCCCTGAACGGCAGCGTTCCCCTGATCGGTTTCTCCGGCAGCCCGTGGACCCTGGCGACTTACATGATTGAGGGTGGCTCCTCCAAGGATTTTCGGGAGGCCAAGAAGCTCATGTACGGCCAGCCGGAGGTTATGCACCGCTTGCTGGACCATCTGGCGGATTCGGTTATTGATTACCTCAACGGCCAGATCAAGGCTGGAGCCCAGGCTGTCCAGATTTTCGATACCTGGGGTGGCGTTTTGAGCAGCTGGGCCTATGAGGAGTTCTCCCTTCGCTACATGAAGAAGATCGTCGACGGCCTGATTCGCGAGAACGATGGTCGCAGGGTGCCGGTGATTCTGTTCACCAAGAACGGCGGTCAGTGGTTGGAATCCATTGCCGATTCCGGTGCCGATGCCGTCGGCCTCGACTGGACCACCGATATCGGCAATGCCCGGGCCCGCATTGGTGACCGGGTGGCCCTTCAGGGCAATATGGATCCGGCAATGCTGTATGCGCCACCTGAGCGGATTCGCCAGGAAGTGGCCGATATCCTCCGGCGCTTTGGTTCCGGTACTGGCCATATCTTCAATCTTGGCCACGGGATTACGCCGGATGTCGATCCGGAGCATGCCAAGGCGTTCATCGAGGCCGTGGTGGAACTTAGCCCCGAGTATCATCGCTGAGCATTAGAGTTCGTTTTTTCCAGCCTGCTGATCATGTTGGCTGGGCCGTGATGGGGCCCTTTCCAAAAACCGCTACGAGCACATCCATGTGCGCTTGTCCTCGGCCATCCTTGGCCTCCGACATTTTTGGAAAGGGCCCCTCCACGGCCCGAGTCTTACCTCAGGGATATATCCTTTCGAGAGTCCCGTAGGTCGGATTAGGCGCGCAATGCGCACCGTAATCCGACAACCGAAGCTCCCTCAAAAACTCCTCTGGATGCAATCTCCTGTCCGGTCTATAGTCAGGTAAAACAAGACCGGTTAACAGGAGTAACCCGTTGCCCGCTAAACCCCCCGAAAAACGCAGGTTCCACCGAATCGAATTCGATGCGCCCTGTGAACTCCACTGCCAGGAATCCGTCTGGACGACGGAGGTGCTGGATATTTCGCTAAAAGGTGTTCTGGTCAAGCGGCCGGAGGGTTGGCAGGTCCCGTTAAAGCAGCCCTGTGAGGTGATTGTACATTTGGACGACCATGAGGCTGGTATTGTCATGGCCGTTGAGTTGAGGCACGTGGAACCGCACCGGCTGGGCTTCAAATGTCAGTACATTGATCTTGATAGCGCCACCCACCTTAAACGCTTAGTGGAACTGAACCTGGGCGACCAGGCGCTGTTGGAAAGAGAGTTTGCACATCTGATTGATTAAAGCCGTTTGACGTCCGAGTATTGCAACTTCGTTTGCAGGACAGTCTGTTATCGGTGTTTCCAAAAATGTCGGAGGCCAAGGATGGCCGAGGACAAGCGCACATGGATGTGCTCGTAGCGGTTTTTGGAAATACCGATAACAGACTGGCCGTCGACTCCAGAAAACTCAGGCTTAGAGTTCTTCGAGGGCAGTAAGCGCATCACTCAGTTTGGTAACGGGAATCACCTTCATGCCATCGATGGCCTTCCTTGGTGCATTGGGTTTCGGCACTAGTGCCCGGGTAAAGCCGTGCTTCGCAGCTTCGTAGATTCGTTCCTGGCCGCTAGGTACCGGGCGGATCTCGCCGGACAGGCCGACTTCGCCGAAGATGACCAGGTCCTGGGGCAGGGCGCGGTCTCGGAAGGAGGAGACGATGGCGGCCAGCAGTGCCAGGTCGGCACTGGTTTCGTTGACCTTTACGCCGCCAACCACGTTTACGAACACGTCCTGATCGGACACGTGCATGCCTCCATGGCGGTGCAGTACGGCCAAAAGCATGGCTAGCCGGTTCTGGTCCAGGCCAACGGCAACACGCCTTGGGTAGCCGCCCTGGGCCATATCCACCAGTGCCTGGATTTCCACCAGCATGGGGCGGGTGCCTTCCCAGACCACCATCACCACGCTTCCCGGGGCGGCGTCTTCGCCGCGGTTCAGGAAGATCGCGCTGGGGTTCTTCACTTCCTTCAGGCCCTGTTCCAGCATCGCGAACACGCCCAGCTCATTGACTGCGCCAAACCGGTTCTTGATCCCGCGTAGTGTGCGATAGCGACTGTCGCTGGAGCCTTCCAGGAGGATAGAGCAGTCAATCATGTGTTCCAGGACTTTAGGGCCTGCCAGGCTGCCGTCTTTGGTCACATGGCCGACCAGGAACAGGATGGTGCCAGTCTGCTTGGCGAAGCGGGTCAGGTAGGCAGCGCTTTCCCGCACTTGGGAGACGCTACCAGGGGCGGACTCGATATCCGCCATGTGCATCACCTGAATACTGTCTACCACAAGAATCCGGGGCTTTTCTGCCTCGGCCACCTGCATGACGCGCTCGACGCTGGTTTCGGACAGCATCTTCAGGTCTTTGGTGGGCAACCCCAGGCGTTTGGCGCGCATGGCGACCTGTTGCAGGGATTCCTCACCAGTCACATACAAGGCGGGGACCGTTGCGGCCAGATGGCAGACCGCCTGGAGTAGAAGGGTGCTCTTGCCTGCACCTGGATGGCCGCCCATCAGAACAGCCGAGCCCTCCACGAGCCCGCCGCCCAGGACCCGATCGAACTCCTGCATGCCGGAGCTGATCCGGGGCTGCTCGGCCAGGCTGACGTCGTCCAGGCTCTGGACCTCCGAAAGGCTGCCGGCGAAGCCCTCAAAGCGGGCACCGCGGGCGCCTTTGGCATTGCTGCTGACGCCTCGGACTTCGCTGATGGTGTTCCAGGCCTGGCAGGCGGTGCACTGACCCTGCCATTTGGAATAGTCTGCTCCGCACTCGGTGCAGACGTAGGCGGACTTGGTTTTTGCCATCAGGCCAGCTTCTTGTACTTCATGCGCTGGGGCTGCATGGCAGAATCGCCTTTGCGCTTCTTGAAGTCCTCATCGTACTCCGTGAAGTTACCTTCGAAGTAAACGACCTCGCCATCATCCTCGAACGCCAGGATATGGCTGGCCACACGGTCGAGGAACCAACGGTCGTGCGAGATAACCAGGGCAGAACCCGGGAAGTTCAGAAGGGCTTCTTCCAGGGCGCGGAGGGTTTCCACGTCCAGATCGTTGGTCGGCTCGTCCAGCAGCAACACGTTGCCGCCCTGTTTCAGCAGCTTGGCCAGGTGCAGACGGTTGCGCTCACCGCCGGACAGATCGCCAACCCGCTTCTGCTGGTCGCTGCCCTTGAAGTTGAAGCGGCCAACGTAAGCTCGCGAAGGCGTCTCGTAGTTGCCCACCTTGATGATATCGTTGCCGTCGGAGAGTTCCTCCCAGACGGTTTTGCTGCCATCCAGATCGCGCATCTGGTCCACGTAAGCCAGTTCCACGGTTTCGCCGACGGTGATGTCGCCAGAATCCGGTTTGTCGAAACCGGCGATCATCTTGAACAGGGTGGATTTACCTGCACCGTTGCCGCCGATGATGCCTACGATGGCACCGGGCGGTACGCTGAAGGACACGTTTTCATACAGCAATCGGTCACCGAAGGACTTGCTGATGCCGTCCACCTCTATCACCTTGTTGCCCAGCCGTGGACCAGGCGGAATGTAGAGTTCGTTGGTTTCGTTGCGCTTCTGGAACTCCTGGGAGCTCATCTCCTCAAAGCGGGCCAGACGGGCCTTGCTCTTCGACTGGCGCCCCTTGGCGTTGCTGCGCACCCACTCCAGTTCCTGCTTTATGGCTTTCTGGTGAGAGGCTTCCTGCTTGGATTCCATCTCCAGACGCTTTTCCTTGTTCTCCAGCCACTGGCTGTAGTTACCTTCAAACGGAATGCCATGGCCACGGTCCAGTTCCAGGATCCAGCCAGCGACGTTGTCCAGGAAGTAACGGTCGTGGGTGATGGCGACCACGGTTCCTTCGTAATCGTGCAAAAAGCGCTCAAGCCAGGCCACGGATTCGGCATCCAGGTGGTTGGTGGGCTCGTCCAAAAGCAGCATGTCCGGCCCCGACAAGAGCAGGCGGCAAAGGGCTACCCGGCGGCGCTCACCACCGGAAAGGACGCTGACTTTCTGGTCCCATGGTGGAAGGCGGAGTGCATCGGCCGCAACTTCCATCTTGCGTTCAATGTCGTGGCCATCCGTGGCCTGGATGTAGGCTTCCAGTTCGCCCTGCTTCTTGGCCAATGCGTCGAAATCGGCGTCCGGTTCAGCATAGGCTGCATAAACCTGGTCCAGTTCGGCCAGTGCGTCATGAACGCCGGAAACCGCCTCGTCGACGATCTCTTTGACCGTTTTGTCCTCGTCCAGCTCCGGCTCCTGGGGCAGATAGCCCACGTTGATGCCGGGCTGCGGGCGGGCTTCACCGATGTAATCCTGATCCACGCCCGCCATAATGCGGAGCAGGGTGGATTTACCGGCACCGTTGAGGCCCAGTACGCCGATCTTGGCGCCGGGGAAGAAGCTTAACGAGATGTCTTTCAGAATCTCGCGCTTAGGCGGGACTACTTTGCCCACCCGGTTCATGGTGTATACGTATTGGGCCATACTGGCGTAAACCTCTTGATATAACAGGTTCGTGAATTCGAATACTGGTGACTCGGGCGGCGGGGCTGGCCTTCCGGGATACGCTGTAAATACGTCCATGTACGCTCGGCAAAATCATCCCTGATTTTGACGATCCCGGAAGGCCAGCCCCGCCCCCCTTGATCGGAGCTCGTGTTATTGATCCGGTAAGGTAACGAAACGCACCAGTGATAGCAATTGAGCAGAAACCGGAGGTGGCCGTATGCCGGTATCTGCGGACAGTATAGAGGGTGATTTTTCACCCCTTTGTAAGATAGAATAGCGGCCCAATTTTTCAGGGGGCTACGGAGTGCCAAAGCTCTCCGGGCCAGCCAAGCACACAGAGGCAGCGCATCCATGTTTAATCGTGAAATGAAAATCGCCGGCTTTGACGACGAACTCTGGAACGCCATGCAGGCGGAAGAGAAGCGCCAGGAAGCTCACATCGAGCTGATCGCATCCGAGAACTATACCAGCCCTCGGGTGATGGAAGCCCAGGGCAGCGTGCTGACCAACAAGTACGCGGAAGGCTATCCGGGCAAGCGCTATTACGGCGGCTGCGAGTTCGTGGATATTGCCGAAGATCTGGCGATTGAGCGTGCCAAGGAGCTGTTTGGTGCTGCCTACGCTAACGTGCAGCCGCATTCCGGTTCCCAAGCCAACTCTGCTGTCTTCATGGCCCTGCTCAAGCCCGGTGACACTGTTCTTGGTATGAGCCTTGCCCACGGTGGTCACCTCACCCACGGGGCTAGCGTGAACTTTTCCGGCAAGATCTACCACGCCGTGCAGTACGGCCTGAACCCGGAAACCGGCCTGATCGATTACGACGAAGTGGAAGCGCTGGCTGTTGAGCACAAGCCGAAAATGATCATTGCCGGCTTCTCCGCGTATTCACAGGAGCTGGATTTTGCCCGTTTTCGCGAGATTGCGGACAAGGTTGGTGCCTACCTGTTTGTGGACATGGCCCACGTAGCTGGTCTTGTTGCCGCTGGCGTTTATCCGGATCCCGTTCCCCACGCTCACGTGGTTGCAACCACGACGCACAAGACTCTGCGCGGTCCCCGTGGTGGTCTGATCCTGGCCTGCGACGACGCCGATCTGCAGAAAAAACTGAACTCTGCTGTCTTCCCGGGTGGCCAGGGCGGGCCGTTGATGCACGTGATTGCCGCCAAGGCCGTGTGCTTCAAGGAAGCCATGAGCGATGAGTTCAAGGCTTACCAGCAGCAGGTTGTGAAGAACGCTTCTGCCATGGCCCAGGTTTTTGTTGATCGCGGGTACGACGTGGTTTCCGGTGGTACGAAGAATCACCTGTTCCTGGTCAGCCTGATCAAGCAGGACATCACCGGTAAAGATGCTGATGCGGCGCTGGGTCGTGCTCACATTACCGTGAACAAGAACGCTGTTCCCAATGATCCCCGGTCACCGTTCGTCACTTCCGGTCTGCGTATTGGCACCCCGGCGATCACAACCCGCGGATTCGGTGAGTCCGAGTGTCGTGATCTGGCCGGCTGGATCTGCGATATCCTCGATAACCTGGACGACGAGGCGGTCAACAGCCGTGTTCGCGAGCAGGTCGGTGCGCTTTGCGCCCGTTTCCCCGTCTACGGCTGATCGTTTTATAGCTAGACTACAGGCATGACCCGCCGGGCCGACATGTTGGCCCGGCTTCCTCTTCGGAGTTCCTGATTATGCATTGTCCCTTCTGTGGTGAAGCAGATACCAAGGTGATCGACTCCCGGCTGGTGGCTGAGGGTGATCAGGTGCGTCGCCGCAGGGAATGCCTGTCTTGTCGGGAACGGTTTACGACCTTTGAGTCCGCCGAACTGGTGATGCCACGGGTGGTCAAGCAGGATGGCACCCGGCAGCCGTTTGATGAAGAAAAGCTGCGCGCGGGGCTGATGAAAGCGCTCGAAAAGCGGCCTGTAAGCATTGAACAGATTGATGCGGCCCTGAACCGGATCAAATACCGGTTGCGGGCGACCGGCGAGAGGGAAGTGAAATCCATGCAGCTGGGCGAGGAGGTCATGACCGAATTGCGCCAGTTGGACAAAGTTGCCTATGTCCGCTTCGCTTCGGTGTATCGCAGCTTCCAGGATATCAACGAGTTCAAGGAAGAAATCGAGAGGTTATCGGCAAGCAATGGCGAGGCTGCTGTTGATGTCGCCAAAGCACTGGCGGATAACCACGCCCCCAAAGGCAAGGCATGATCGAGAACCGCGACAGGGCCATGATGGCACGGGCTGTCCAGCTTGCCTGGCGCGGTCGGTACTCCACCCATCCTAATCCCAGAGTTGGCTGTGTCATTGCCCGGGGAGATCTGGTGCTTGGTGAGGGCTGGCATGAGCGCGCCGGAGAGGCCCATGCCGAGACTCGTGCTCTGAGTCAGGCGGGCACTGACGCCCGAGGCGCGACGGCGTACGTAACACTGGAGCCCTGCAGCCATTTCGGTCGCACGCCGCCCTGTGCCAGAGCGCTGATCGATGCCGGGATTGCTCATGTGTACGCCGCAACCAAGGATCCGAATCCGTCGGTGTCAGGTCGTGGGCTGGACATGCTCAGGGAAGCGGGTGTCCGGGTTACCGAAGGCTTGCTGGCGGAAGAAGCTGCGCGCCTGAATCCGGGGTTCATGAAGCGGATGAACACCGGGCGGCCCTGGGTGCGCCTGAAAATGGCCGCGAGCCTTGATGGCCGTACTGCGATGGCTTCCGGTGAGAGCCAGTGGATAACCGGTACAGAGGCCCGTCGCGACGTTCAGCGCTTGAGAGCGATCAGTGATGCGATTCTGACAGGTGTGGGTACGGTGCTGGCCGATGACCCGTCCCTGACCGTCCGGCGCGAAGATCTGGGGGATATTGGCGACGCGACGGAACCGTCCAGGCAGCCACTTCGGGTGATTGCAGACCGGGATGCGCGCACGCCGTGTTCGGCGAAGATCCTTCATGGCGGTAACGTGCAGGTGTTCTGTGCGTCATCAACACTGGCGACCGCGCCGGCACAGGATCTGGCGGCGCTGGGCATCAGTCTTACCGGCGTTGCCTGGAAGGACAACGGCATCGACCTGGCTGAGCTGCTGGATTCGCTAGGCGAGCTTGGTATCAACGAACTGCTGGTTGAAGCGGGGCCCACTCTGGCTGGCACATTTATCAGCGAAAACCTGGTCGATGAACTCTGGCTCTATCAGGCGCCGGTTTTCCTCGGCAGCACGGGGCGTCCGACCGCACACCTGCCGCTGGAGACCATGGCAGATAAAGTACAATGGAAAGTTCTGGACCGACGTCAGGTAGGTGAGGATCAGCGTTTGATCCTGGCCCGCCAGTAATCCATAAACTCAGGACGTTCTGCAAGCCAACACTTGCCGGAACGCCGCAAGGGTGCAAAACCATATGGCACTGAACAGCATTGAAGACATCATTGAAGATATCCGTCAGGGCAAAATGGTCATACTGATGGATGACGAGGATCGCGAGAATGAGGGCGATCTCGTGATGGCTGCTGAGCATTGCACGGCCGAGGCCATCAATTTTATGGCCCGTTTTGGGCGCGGCCTGATCTGTATGCCCATGACCCGGAACCGCTGCGAACAATTGGGTTTGCCGCTGATGGTCCAGCAGAACGCCTCCGGTTTCGGGACCAAGTTTACCCTTTCCATCGAAGCCGCAGAGGGCGTGACGACTGGTATCTCAGCGGCAGATCGGGCTCGCACGGTTCAGGCAGCGGTGGCCCGAAATGCCAAGGCCAGTGATCTGGTCCAGCCTGGCCATATTTTCCCGTTGATGTCTGATCCCGGCGGCGTGCTTAGCCGTGCGGGGCACACGGAAGCATCCTGTGACCTTGCGGCACTGGCCGGTTGCGAGCCGGCGGGTGTGATCTGCGAGATTATGAATGACGACGGCTCCATGGCCCGCCGGGAAGATCTGGAGCGGTTTGCCGAAGAGCACGATCTGAAGATCGGCACGATTGCCGACCTGATTCATTACCGCACCATGAACGAGCGCACTGTAGAGTGTGTGGAAGAGAACGACCTGGATACCGAGTACGGCGTCTTCAAGCTTCGAACCTATAGAGACAACATCCAGGGAGCCACTCATCTGGCCATGTTGATGGGGGATATTTCTCCTGACGAGCCAGCGTTTGTTCGTGTTCACATCACCGATACCCTGCGGGATCTTCTGGGCGCCCGCCGCAAGGACTCCCGTAGCTGGCCTCTGCACCACGCCCTGGAGAAAGTAGCGGAGGAAGGCAAGGGTGTGGTTGTTCTCCTGAACAGCGCCGAGGACAGCTACAACCTGGAAGACCGGATACAGGAATTCTTTGATGAGGGTAAGGGTTCCTCCGGCAAGGGCAGCTCGGGCGTCTACTTCACAGTAGGCACCGGTTCCCAGATTCTCCGGGATATCGGTGTTGGAAAGATGCGTCTTTTGAGTCCGCCGATCAAATTCTCGGCGATCTCCGGTTTTGATCTGGAGGTTGTTGAATACGTTCCCTATACCCCTGAATGATTAACCCGGTCGTGGCCTCGAAGCCGCGACACGTGAAGGAGCCATCAATGGCAGATATCAGAGTAATTGAAGGTGATTTTACCGAGTGCAGCGGACGTTATGCGCTGGTCGTGGGCCGTTTTAACGGCTTTGTTGTGGAAAGCCTGGTTGAAGGTGCACTGGACACCCTGCGTCGTCACGGCATTTCCGATGCGGATGTCACCATTGTGCGTGTTCCGGGGGCTTATGAAATGCCGCTGGCCGTCAAGCGCGTTGCAGAAACCAATGATTATGATGCGATTATCGCCCTGGGTGCGGTCATCCGTGGTGGCACGCCCCATTTCGAGTACGTTGCTGGCGAGGCCTCCAGTGGGCTCGGCGCAGTCAGTCTTGATACCGATGTGCCGGTAACTTTCGGGGTGCTGACGGTGGATTCCATCGAACAGGCCATCGAGCGTTCCGGAACCAAGGCTGGTAACAAGGGTGCGGAAGCAGCGATCACTGCCCTTGAAATGGTCAGTCTGTTCAAGAAGCTGGGTGAGTAATGAGCGAAACTGAAGGTACATCACCGCAGCCGGCTGCGTCCGGCCAACCAAAAGCCGGTGATCGACGCCGTGCCAGGGCCCTTGCTATGCAGGGGCTCTATCAGCGTCATTTCAGCAAAACGGCGATTTCTGACATTGAAGCCGAGTTCATGGTCGACAATGACATGAGCAAGGTCGATCTGCTGTATTTCCGTGATCTGCTTCGCGGTGTGCATCGCGAACAGGGCGAACTGGACAAGCTGATCGAGCCTTTCCTTGATCGTCCTATCAACGAGGTTGACCCGGTGGAACTGGCGATTGTTCGTCTGGGAGCCTATGAGCTCAAGCATCGGCTTGATGTGCCCTACAAGGTGGTGATCAACGAAGGCATTGAAATGGCCAAGCGCTTCGGTGGCACCGAGGGCCATAAATTCGTCAACAGCATCCTCGACAAGCTCAGCGGCCGACTCCGCCTTGCCGAGACTCGCGCCCGCTAGGCGATGGGCGAGTTCGAGCTGATCCGGCGCTTCTTTTTGCCGCTCGGCGAGCGGCAGGAATCCGGGTCTCTGATGCTGGGGCCTGGGGATGATTGCGCGATTCAGCGGATTCCCGCTGGCCGGGATCTTGTCTTTTCCGTGGATGCTCTCGTGGAGGGTGTCCATTTTCCCCGAAATTATCGCCCGGATTACCTGGGTTGGCGTGCTCTCGCTGTCGCAGCCAGTGATCTTGCTGCCATGGGCGCCGACCCGGAGTGCTTCACGCTTGCGCTGACGCTGCCAGCCGTGGATGAGCAGTGGCTTGAAGATTTCTCTGCCGGGTTGAGACGAGCCAGCGAGGCGTTCGGTCTCCAATTGGCTGGCGGGGATACAACCTCCGGGCCGCTCACTCTGAGCCTGCAGGTGCATGGCACTGTAGAGCAGGGGGGCGGGGTCCGACGCTCAGGCGCCCGTGCGGGGGATCTGATTGCCGTGTCGGGCACCCTGGGTAACGCGGGGGCTGCCCTCGACTATCTCTCTGAACCTGCCCCTTCTGCTGACATCCTCGCAGTGCTTGAGCATTACCATAGGCCCTGGCCAAGGCTAGATCTGGCAGGGGAGGTGCGCCGGTATGCCAGCGCCGCGATTGATATCTCCGACGGTTTGTTGGCTGATCTCGGCCATATTCTTGCCGCATCGAGGGTCGGTGCCCGGATCGCGAGTGATCGAGTACCTCTTTCGGCCGCGCTCTCGCGACTCAAAGGTAGCAAGGCCCTAAACTACGCGTTGCGTTCGGGGGACGATTACGAACTCTGCGTCTGTTTTGCCCCGGAAAGCTGGGAGTCTGCACCGGAATCACTGAAGAGCCAGCTTACCGTGATTGGGGCCGTTACTGCCGAGCCGGGCCTGTACCTCGATGGCGTTGATTGCGGTCTGGAAGCGGTGCCAGCGGGGTATGACCATTTCAGGGGTAAATCATGAGTCAGGAAGGTCAAGCTCCGGAGCCCGAGGCGCCGGCAGTGATATTGCCACCCGGTTTTTTGCGAAACCCCGTGCACCTTTTGGCCTTTGGGTTTGGCAGCGGCGCAACCGCGAGGGCACCCGGTACATGGGGGAGTCTGGCAGCCATACCACTCTGGTACGGTTTCGCCTGGTTACCGCCGGTGGGTTATTGGCTGGTGATCCTGGTTGCGTTTATCGTAGGTATCTGGCTTTGCGGAAAGACGGCCCAAGACCTGAAGGTTCATGACCATGGCGGTATTGTCTGGGATGAATTCGTCGGGATGTGGATTGCTCTGGGACTGTTTCCCGACAATATTTACGGGGTTCTGGGCGCCTTCGCTCTGTTCCGGCTCTTCGACATCGCCAAACCCTGGCCCATAAACTGGCTGGACCAGCACCTGCCGGGCGGGCTGGGAATTATGGTCGACGACGTGATCGCCGGTTTAATGGCCCTGGCCTGCCTGTGGGCAGTGGACGTGTGGCTCGTTCCCGTAATGGTCTAGCGAGCCAGCACTGACCCCGTCAGTGAAGCTGCTGCTCTTCCGGCAACAGCCGGACAACGTGCAGAAACCGCTTCAGGCCTGTCTCCGCTCGCTCCCGGGAAGCAAACGGGCCACTATCAAACCCCTCCCGGGTAGTGAAGTACCATTTGCTCCCTACGCAGAAGAATCGATTGCTGCGAAAGGGAACCGGCCCCTCTTCTCCGGTCCTGCGTTGGGTGTCCATGGCATCTCCTGTACTGCCCGCTTTTCGCTCTTGCTTTTCGGGCGCCGCGTTAATATCTGCCGATCTGTTTAAAATTAACCCAATTCAGGGCGAATTCAACATTTTTTTACAATTTTACGGGTTGCGTCTCACTCGGGATCATCAGTGAAAAATCCAGAATGCGGTGGTAAAGCCCGCCGTTGTCTTGCCCTTGTCAGATGCACTCGTCAGAATGCTAAAAAACTGGCGCCAGCCTGATGTGATATCCATCCTCATGCCAAGGAGACTTAATGAACATTTCTTATCTGATCCGTGTTTTCCAATCCACAGGACAGCGCTGTCGTCGAGGCGTAACTTGTTTGCGTGCCGGGCTGGCTGCCGTGCTCGTAGTGTCTCTGGTGGGATGTGCTTCCAGTGTCAGCGTCGTTGAAACCTGGGAAGGCAATCCTGCGGCCGCGTCTAACGCCGCTACTTTGCAAACACCCGGTGAAATCCGCGTGACCCGGGTGAACGGCCGCGTCATGACCAACTTCCTGATGGATGACCTGGCCCTAGACTACGCCTTGCTTCCAGGCGAAAACGAGGTTGTGTTTGTCTACAAGACTATCTGGGCGAAAAGCACTGTGGTCAGAAACGGGGAATCGAAAGTTCACGTGATTGAGAGCGAGCCCCAGGTTGCTCGCTTCGAGGCCGCAGCCGGTGAGACTTATCGGTTCAAGTTCGATCAGCCGGAGTCACGCCAGGAAGCTGAAGAAGAAATGCCGGAATTTTCCGCCCAGATTGTCTCTTCGGCGGGAGCAGCCGTGGCGACTTCCACCGTTTGGGATCCGAAAGAGCTGATGACAACCTCCCGTACGCCGATCCCGGCGTCTACTTCCGAGATCGCTCCTGCAAACGGCGACAATGCACTTGAACAGCTCAAATCCATTTGGGAAACAGCGAGTGACGAGGAAAAGAAGGCGTTTCTTCGTTGGGCCTTCGAATAATCGAATCCTTGCCTGAACGTTTCCGGGCCTGCCTGTTCAGGCCCGGAAGCGTTTAAAGGCCTTCTTCAGAAGTCCCTCCATCGCGTTCATCGCATCATCCGCCAGGGTCTGTGTTGGCGAGGCGGCAATGGGCTCTTTGGCATCCTCGGCCCCGAGCTGTTGCATGGCCGATTCGATGGCGCTGAGGCTTTCAGCCACGTGAGCTTGCAGGGACTCCCCATGTGCCACCACGTCTGGACAGCTGGTGAAATTGAGGGTCAGTCTTCCTTCATAGCTTACCGCAACAATAACCAGTCCCATGCTGTCGAACAGCGGCGCCGTGTTGTACTGCTGAACCAGTCGTGCGCCCTGTAGGTAAAGTGGCACCTGCGGCCCCGGAACGTTGGTGATGGGGAGGTTGAATACTGGCTGGTAGCGCTGGGCAATCTGCAATTCCGAGTAAAGTCTCGCTGATAGTGCCAGCATGGTGGATGGCAGGAGCTCCGTAAGCCGATCCGCGGCAATGGCCTCCCGGTAAGGTTCGGAGGCAACCGCATTCCAGTGAATCCGTCGAATCCGGTGGGCAGGATTGGTTTCATTGGTTGCCAGATCCAGCAGCATGGCGGACATCTGGTTCCCGGTTGCCCGGCGCAAACTGTTGGAACGCACCGAAATCGGTGTCATTGCCACCAGTGACTTTTCGGCGTTGGCGCCTTCGCTGATCAGATAGCGTTTCAGGGCTTCGGCACACAAACCCAGAACAACATCGTTCAGGGTTACATCACCGAGGAATGCTTTGATCGCTTTCAATCTGGAAAGCTCCACGCTGGCCGAAACGATCTGTCGGTTTGCTGTAATCTGGCGGTTGAAGGGGCTGTGTGGGGCCGAGAACAGCGGCAAAGGTAGCGGTAGTTTGCGCAGTTGTTTCTGGATCAGACCGCGGGCTGTGGCCTCGGCGGCGTTGAAGGCCAGAGAGGTGAATTGCAGAGGCGTTCGTATGATGTTCGCGCCGGCCTGCAGTACTACACGCTCTTCGGACGGTTCAGGTCTCGGCTGCCAGGGCCGCGGCGGAGCGATCGGGCTGGGCTGGGGGGTGTACTCAAGAAGCTTGCCGATTATTTCTTCGCCGCTGAAGGCGTCAATGGCGGCGTGATGCAGTTTGACGATCAGTGCAAAGCCTTCGCTGCCGGTGTTTTCATCGTCCAGTTTGAAGCCGTCTACGAAGGTGATGTGCCAGAGGGGGCGATCCCTCTTTAAGGGCTCTTCCAGAATCCGGGAGGCCAGGGTCATCAAGCTTGCCTTACGGCCATGTTCGCCCAGATTGACGTAGGCAAGGTGGCGTTCAATGCTGAAATCCGGGTCGTCAATCCAGTAAGGCCGGCCCAGGCGAAAGGGAATCTCTTTCAGGCGCTGACGAAATACCGGCACGACATGCAGGCGGCTTCTAAGGTAAGCGACAAAGGTACTGAAGGCCAGTGGCTTTTCCCGCTCGCTGGCATCGAAGAGATAGATGCCGCCGATGTGCATCGGTGTTGTTTCCGATTCCAGGTACAGGAAAGAGGCATCCAGTTCCGACAGTTGCCGCATCAGAGAGCTCCCTTCGGCGTTGGTTTCAGCTGCAGTATAAACGAAGTGTGCTGGCAAGCGGTTGACTCATTTGCCTGACTTTATTCCAAGTTTAAGTCATATCATTTTCTTTATTTTCAGCCTGTTAGCCAGTTTCCGATGGCGCCATTCGCGCTGAGCCGCTCCCAGAACCACATCAAAGCCTTGCCCTGATCCTCGGCATGCCTGGCTATATGGAGCGTTATCGGTTGGCGTGATTCCTGGACCTCTTTGATGATCAGTTTCCCTTCTTCCAGCTCTTTACTGATTCTTGCCCTCGGTAACCAACCCACGCCAAGACCGGCCACCTGAATGGCGATCTTCTGATCAATGTTGGCGACGGTCAGGGTCCGTTGCCTGTGAAATATGCCGGCATGTCCCGGTGGTAATGAACGTGAAGTGTCTGCCGCCACGGCTGCGGGAAAACGGGAGATGTCTTCCTCGGAAAGCGGCGTGTCGGCATCAGCCAGGGGATGATCCGTGGCAACCGCAAAGACAAAGGGCATGTCTCCCAGCGGCTTTGTAGTGTAGTTTCCGGCAGGCTTGCTGAAATTATCGGCACCAATGATCAGGTCCACTCTTCGGCTTTGTAGCGCATCCCAGGTGCCGGCGAAAACCTCCTCCACGATTTGCACATCCACCGGCACGCCCAGCTCATAGAATTCCTGGATTGTCGGAAACAGGCATTCTGCTGGCAGCAGCGAGTTGAACCCGATTCGTAGACGCGTTTCCCAGCCTTGGGCGACCTGGCGGGTGGTGTGAGCCAGGTTTTCTGCCGCTTCCAGCAGGGTGCGGCCCTCCTCCAGAAGGTATCGGCCGGCCGGCGTCAGTCGAGCGCGATGTCCGGTGCGGTCGTAGATGGCCACGTTCAGGTCTTCTTCCAGTTTCTGCACGGTGTAGCTGATGGCGGAGGGAACCCGGAACAGTTCGTTAGCGGCCCCGGCGAAACTGCCTTTGCGGTCAATGGCGTCAAGGACTTTGAGGGCGTCTATGGTGATGGCTGTATGCATGTTCGAATTATCTGAGGTTGTTGGCCAGAAATGCTTGTTTGAGAGCGTAGCAGGGTCCCCGGTATTCTGCCCGTATTGATTTCATCATGTTCAGGAATTTTAACGGGAGGGCTATATGGGCCTGCTGATTGATGGCAAATGGCACGACAAGTGGTATGACACCGACAAGACCGGTGGCAAATTTGAACGGGAGGCGGCCCGCTTCCGTAATTGGGTGACCGCCGACGGCTCGCCGGGGCCGGAAGGCGAGGGTGGCTTCAAGGCCGAGTCCGGTCGTTATCACCTGTATGTATCGATGGCCTGTCCCTGGGCACATCGCACATTGATCTTCCGAAAGCTCAAGGGGCTGGAAAAGCACATTTCAGTTTCCGTGGTGCACCCGGACATGGTGGAAAACGGCTGGGAGTTTCGGCCGGACAGCGAGCAGCATCGGGACCATCTGCATGACTTCCGCTTCATGCACCAGGTTTATACCAAGGCGGCCCCAGAGTATACCGGGCGGGTGACGGTGCCAACGCTGTGGGACAAAAAGAAGCAGACAATTGCGAGCAATGAATCCGCCGAGATTATCCGCATGTTTAATTCGGCGTTTGATGGTCTCGAAGATGTTCGCGCTGACTTGGATTTCTACCCCAGGGAGTTACAAGGGGAGATTGATGAGGTAAATACCCGGGTGTATGACACGGTTAACAATGGCGTTTACAAGGCGGGCTTTGCTACAGCGCAGGATAAATACGAGGAAGCCTACAACGCGTTGTTCGATTCCCTCGACTGGCTTGAAGAGCGATTGTCTGGAAAACGGTATCTCGTGGGTGGCCGTTTAACGGAGGCAGACTGGCGTCTGTTCACTACGTTGATCCGGTTCGATGCGGTGTATTACAGCCACTTCAAGTGTAACCGACAGCGTATCAGTGATTTCCCGGCGCTTTCTGCCTACGTTCGGGATCTCTACCAGGTGCCGGGTGTGGCGGAGACTGTCGATATCGATCAGATCAAACGCCATTACTATGTGAGCCAGAGAACCATCAACCCGACTCAGATCGTGCCGGTCGGGCCGAAACTGGACTTCGATTCACCTCACGGTCGTGAGTCGCTCAGCTAACCCTGGCAAGGGCGACTTCGGTCAGCAGTTCCATGGCCATTTTATGGCCGGAGTCGGGTAGGGATTGAAGGCAGGTCTTCGCCAGGTCTGCCTGCTCCCGGGCCTTGCTCATGGTGTATTCGATGGCGCCTGAGCGCTCAACGATCTCGAGGATGCGTGGCAGATTGTCCAGGCCGCCCTTGCGAATCGCCTGGCGGATCAACTGCCGCTCATCCTCTGTTCCATGGGCCATGGCGTGGATCAGCGGCAAGGTCGTTTTGCCTTCCGCCAGATCGTCGCCAACGTTTTTGCCCATGGCTTCGGCGTCGCCCCGGTAATCCAGGACATCGTCTACTAGCTGGAACGCCAGGCCCAGGTACTTGCCGTAGTTTTTCAGGCTTAGTTCCTGCTCGTCACTGGCCTCGGCAAGCAACGCGCCGGTGTGAGAGGCGGCTTCGAACAGCATGGCGGTCTTGTTGTGGATGACCTTCATGTACTGCTCTTCGGTCAGATCCGGGTTTTTCACGTTCATTAGCTGCATGACCTCGCCTTCGGCGATTACCGCCGTGGCGTGGGACAATACGTCCATAATTCGCAGGCTTTTTAGCTCCACCATCATCTCGAACGCCCGGGCATAGAGGAAATCACCTACCAGTACACTTGGCGCGTTGCCCCAGCGGGCGTTGGCGGTGCTCCGGCCCCGGCGCATGTCCGAGGTGTCCACCACATCGTCGTGCAGCAGGGTGGCGGTGTGCAGGAATTCAATCACGGCGGCAAGTTTCAGATGATCGTCTTTATTGTAGCCGGCGGCCTGGCTGGAAAGCAGAACCAGTAATGGTCTCAGGCGCTTACCGCCGCTTTCGATGATGTACTGGGCTATTTTCTCTACCAGGGGAACATCGGAGGAAAGCCGCTGGATGATCAGGTCATTAACGCGGCTGAAGTCGTCGGCCACGGTGTCGTAAATGCGCTGGGCTGTCATGCGGCTTTTGGATCCCTTGCTGGTGTTATCGCCGTTGCGATCATTGATATTAAAGGCAGGTCGCGGCAATGCTAGGTATTGCCGAAGGTAGTGTCAACTTGGCTTGTGTTGCGGTGCGTCTTTTCGTACAATCACGCGCCCAACTCATCCCAACCTGCGCTCCCTGCTATAGGGTCGCCAGAGCGCCTCCCTTAGAACCAGGTGGATAAGAGCAGGGATGGGTCAATCGTGGAGAGCGAGTGAATGTACGCAGTTATTGTTAGCGGTGGTAAGCAGCACCGTGTAAAAGAAGGCGAAACCCTGAAGCTGGAAAAGCTGGAAGTTGAAACCGGTGGCAACGTTGAGTTTGATCGCGTTCTGCTGATCGCCGACGGCGACAAGGTTCAGGTAGGCGCGCCGGTAGTTGATGGTGCCAAAGTGACTGCAGAAGTGGTTAGCCACGGCCGTCACGACAAGGTTCAGATCATCAAGTTCCGTCGTCGTAAGCATCACATGAAGCGTCAGGGCCACCGTCAGTGGTTTACTGAAGTCAAGATCACGGGTATCAAGGGCTGAGGCTCTCGAATTACCCCTTAAATAAGGAGGCTGGTAATGGCTCATAAAAAGGCAGCAGGTAGTACCCGTAACGGTCGCGATTCCGAGTCGAAACGACTTGGTGTGAAGCGCTTTGGCGGCGAGACTGTATCTGCAGGCAGCATCATCATCCGTCAGCGTGGCACCCGTTTCCACGCTGGTAGCAATGTTGGCATTGGTAAGGATCACACCCTGTTTGCGAAAGCAGACGGCCAGGTAAAGTTCGAAACCAAAGGCCCGCAGAGCCGCAAGTTCGTGAGCATCGTTCCGGCTGCGTAAGCAGCGGCGATCCGGTTCTGTCGAACCTTGGGTGGCGCTGATATCCTGATATCATCAGGGAATCATAGCCATCCGGAGCCCCGCAAAGCTTCCTAGAGGCTGCGGGGCTTTTTAGTTTATGCGCATGGCGCAAAGGGTTGATTCATGAAATTCGTAGACGAAGCCACCATCATTGTGGAAGCCGGCAAGGGCGGTCACGGCTGTCTGAGCTTTCGACGTGAAAAATACGTTCCCAAGGGTGGCCCCGACGGTGGCGACGGGGGCGATGGTGGTTCCGTATATCTGGAAGCCGAGGAGTCGCTGAACACGCTGATCGACTATCGGTTCCAGCGCAAGCACAAGGCCCAGAATGGTGAGCCGGGCGCCGGTCGTAACTGCACTGGCAACAAGGGTCAGGATCTGGTTTTGCCGGTTCCCGTTGGTACCACGGTTGTTGATATGGATACCCATGAGGTCCTGGGGGATCTGACTCACGCCGGCCAGCGCCTTAAGGTGGCTCAGGGCGGGTTTCATGGTCTTGGCAACACCCGCTTCAAATCCTCAGTGAATCGCGCCCCCCGCCAGACTACCAAAGGCTCTGAGGGCGAGCTGCGTAACCTGAGGCTGGAGCTGAAAGTGCTGGCAGACGTGGGTTTGCTGGGCATGCCCAATGCCGGCAAGTCCACCTTTATCCGTTCGGTGTCGGCAGCCCGCCCGAAGGTTGCGGATTACCCGTTTACCACGCTGGTACCCAATCTTGGTGTGGTTAGCGTGCAGGCGCACCAGAGTTTCGTGATTGCCGATATTCCGGGTCTGATTGAAGGTGCCGCCGAAGGTGCCGGCCTGGGTATCCGCTTCCTGAAGCATCTCGTGCGCACCCGGCTACTGCTGCACCTTGTGGATGTGGCACCGTACGATGGCTCGTCGCCCGCCGATGCGGTTAGAGCAATCGAGCATGAGCTTGAGAAGTTCAGCGAAACCCTGGCCAACCGTCCGAGATGGCTTGTGCTGAACAAAGTCGACATGGTGGCCGAAGAAGATCGCGATGCTCATTGTCAGGCCATTGTCGATGAGCTCGGATGGGAAGGGCCGGTTTTCTGGATCTCTGCGCTCAGTGGCGAGGGCACCAAGTCCCTGGCTCAGGCCGTTATGCGCTGGATCGAAGAGCAGGCTGAGGAAGAGGCCCAGAATCCGGAATTTGCCGAGCGGGAAGCCGAGCGGCGCCGGCAGATGGACGACGAAGCTCGCGCCCGTATTGAAGCCGAGCGCAAGGCACGCCGCGCGGCCCGCGAAGAGGACGATGACGACGACTTTGACGACGATGATTATGACGTCGAAGTGGTCTACGCCCCGGAGTAAACGAAGGACTGATACCAGAGAGATCGCTCAAGCATCATGACTGAACGCCTACAGCTGCGCCAGGCCCGACGCCTGGTTATCAAGATCGGAAGCGCCCTGCTGACCAACGATGGCCGTGGCCTGGACGTGGCTGCGCTGGGTTTGTGGGTGGATCAGATCGCCGAGCTGATTGAAGACGGCGTGGAGGTGGTGATTGTTTCCTCTGGTTCCGTCGCGGAAGGGATGAGTCGTCTGGGCTGGACGGTTCGGCCCGAGCAGCTTCATGAGCTTCAAGCCGCTGCAGCTGTTGGTCAGATGGGGCTGGTGCAGACGTGGGAAGCCCAGTTCAAGCGGCACGACATCCATACTGCGCAGATTTTGCTGACCCATGATGATCTATCGGACCGTAAGCGATATCTGAACGGCCGAGGCACACTGCGCGCCTTGCTGAACTTTGGTGTAGTGCCAATCGTCAATGAAAACGATACCGTTGTTACCGATGAGATTCGGTTTGGCGACAACGACACCCTTGGGGCGCTGGTTGCCAATCTGATTGAGGCGGACGGTCTGATTATCCTGACCGACCAACTGGGTCTGTTTGACAAGGATCCGAGGAAGCATTCGGGCGCTCGCCTGGTGACGGAGCGGCGGGCTGAAGACCGCGAACTGGACGCCATGGCCGGTGGTGGCGCTGGAGTTCTTGGTCGTGGTGGCATGCAGACCAAGTTGCGGGCGGCACGGCTTGCGGCAAGGTCCGGGGCTTTTACTGTGATCGTCGGTGGCCGAATCGAGGGTGTGATTGGCCGGTTGAGGCAAGGCGATGTAATCGGCACCTTGTTGTTGCCGGAGCAGGGCCGGATTGCTGCCCGAAAGCAATGGCTCGCCAGTCATTTGCAGACCCGTGGCAGGCTGACACTGGATGATGGTGCTGTGAAAGTGCTCTGTCTGGGAGGCCGCAGTCTTCTGCCGGTTGGGGTCAAGGGCGTGGCAGGGCAGTTCCGGCGTGGGGAGATGGTGTCTTGCTTCGATCAGAGTGGCCGTGAAGTTGCCCGGGGTCTGGTGAATTACGATGCCGATGAGGCCAGGGCCATTGCCGGCCGGTCCAGTGATCGGATTACCGAAATCCTTGGCTATATGTCAGGCGAGGAGATGATCCACCGGGACAATCTGGTGATTGTTTGATAATTGTTCGGCCATAAAAAAACCGGCCAACTGGCCGGTTTTTTTATGCCTGAATTGAGCTGATTAGGCGCTCTTCAGGGCCTTGATCTTGGCGCTCAGACGGCTCTTGCTACGAGCGACCTTGTTCTTCGCGAAGATGCCTTTGTTTACCATGCTGTCCAGAATCGGCTGAGCCTGCTGGAAAGCGGCCTGGGCTTCTTCGTAGTTGCCGGCTTCGATCTTGGATTGGATCTTTTTCACATATGTACGAGCCATGGAACGCAGGCTTGCATTGTGCTTGCGGTTCTTCTCGTTCTGACGTGCGCGCTTCTTGGCTTGCGGGGAATTTGCCACCGTAAAACTCCTGAAAATCTCAAATTCGTTGCTGAATGATTCGTTACATCGCGGGCGCGCCAAAACCAGCGCGTCGAAATAAATGACGCGGAACTATGCCGCTCAAACCTTCAAATGTCAAGGCTAAAACCCATTTCATGCCCCGACACAGAAGGCCTGTGGTAAACTCGCGGCTCACTGAACGCGGGCTTGACCGGGAAGCAGGTAATTCCCGAAATGCCCGCGCCAAAAGGATGTCCAGAATGACAGACAAGGGCCTGCATGTCGTCGGAACCTGAATCAACACCTGAACAGAAACAATTGCCCAGGGCGCCGGGCCTGCTGAGGTCGTCGGGGCTAGTGGGTATTATGACGATGCTTTCCCGGGTGTTGGGTCTGGTTCGGGATATGGTCATCGCCCGTTATTTCGGCGCCGGTGCTGGGGCCGATGCCTTTTTTGTGGCTTTCAAGATCCCGAATTTCCTGCGACGGCTGTTTGCCGAGGGTGCCTTCTCCCAGGCCTTTGTGCCTGTGTTGTCATCCTACCGGGAGAATCAGTCACTATCGGACGTTCAGCGGTTGGTCAATGCGGTGGCGGGCTCCCTCGGGTTGGTGCTGTTGGGCGTGACCCTGGTGGCCATCCTCGGAGCGCCAGTGCTGACGGCGGTTTTTGCCCCCGGCTTTCTGGATGATGAGGTAAAGTTCGCGCTTACGAGCGACATGTTGCGAATCACTTTCCCTTACTTGCTGCTGATATCCCTGACCGCCTTCGCCGGTGGCATTCTCAATAGCTACGATCGTTTTGCTGTACCCGCGTTTACCCCGGTCCTTCTGAATCTGTCGATGATTGCAGCGGCCATCTGGTTGACGCCGTTGATGGATGAGCCGGTGATGGCCCTGGCCTGGGGCGTGTTCATCGCCGGGGCCCTGCAGTTGTTTTTCCAGTTGCCATTTCTGATGCGGTTGGGCCTGCTGCCACGGCCTCGCGTGGATTATCGCCACGAAGGCGTCAGCCGGATTCTCAAGCTTATGGCACCCGCGCTGTTCGGGGTGTCGGTGAGCCAGATCAACTTGCTCCTTGATACGGTTCTGGCGTCCTTTCTCCAGACCGGCAGCGTATCCTGGCTGTACTATTCTGATCGTCTTTCAGAGCTGCCCCTCGGTGTGTTCGGCATAGCCATTGCCACGGTGATCCTGCCGAGCCTCTCCCGTAAACACGCAGCGGCGTCCGCGGACCAGTTCGCGGCCACCCTGGACTGGGCAGTCAGGGCGGTTCTGCTGATCGGTTTGCCGGCCGCCCTTGCGCTGGCGTTGCTGGCCGAGCCGCTGATTGCGACCCTGTTTCATTATGGCGCGGTAACAGACCGGGATGTTGCCATGTCGGCCCAGAGCTTGAGGGCTTATTCCGGCGGGTTGCTGGCGTTCATGTTGATCAAGGTTCTGGCGCCGGGATTTTTTGCCAGGGAGGACACCAAGACACCTGTCAAAATCGGCATCATCGCCATGGTGGCAAACATGGTGTTCAACCTGATTCTGATATTTCCGCTGGCCCATGCCGGTCTTGCGCTCGCTACCTCTATTTCGGCCTGGTTGAATGGCTATTTTCTGTGGCGGGGGCTTCGCAAGGAAGGGGCCTGGCAGAGCCAGCCCGGCTGGCCCCGTTTTCTGCTGCAGCTGATGTTTGCCAACGCTGCGTTGGCGGCCATCATTGTCTGGCTCAGCGACCCGGTGTCGGTGTGGCTGGCAAACGGCGGTTACCAGCGGGCAGCGGATATGGCGTTGCTGGTGGGGGCAGGCGTGGTCGTCTACTTCGTCGCACTGGCGCTGGCCGGGGTTCGGGTAAGACATTTCCGCCACAGGTAAGGTATAATCGCGCGTTTTCTCACCAGCGTTGCGGTAAAAGCAGGCGCTGAAAGCTAGCTGGCAATTGAAGGTTCGCATTACATGCGTCTGATCCGGGGCCTGACCAACCTTAAAATGCTTTCCCGTCGGGACGAATCTCCGCTCGCTAAAGGGTGTGTGGCCACCATTGGCAACTTCGATGGTGTGCATCTCGGGCATAAGACCATTATTGATCAGGTGAAAAGCAAGGCTGAAGCCCTGGGTGTTCCATCCGTGGTGATGATTTTCGAGCCTCAGCCCCGGGAGTTTTTTCAGGGTAGCGAAGCGCCACCAAGGCTCATGGGGTTTCGGCAGAAGTTCGAGGCCCTGCTGGCGGAAGGCATCGATATCGTGCTGTGCCTGCGCTTCAATCAGGCGTTTCGCAGTTATTCCGCCATGGGCTTTATAGACGATGTTCTGATTGGGGGGCTGGCTGTCCGCCACCTGGTGGTGGGCGATGATTTCCGGTTTGGCTGCGATCGGGCCGGAGACTTCGAGCTCCTTGAAAAAGTCGGCAGGGACACCGGATTTACCGTTGAGAATACTCTTACGGTGACGGTAGACGGCGAACGTGTGAGCAGTACCCGAGTCCGGAATTCGCTCACAGTGAACGGGCTGCAGAAGGCTGAAACACTTCTGGGTCACCCCTACCGGATTCGTGGCAGGGTCGTTTACGGTCGTCAATTGGGGCGCCAGATTGGCGCGCCAACCGCGAACATTCTGTTGCACAGAACACCGGCCCTGCGCGGAGTCTATGTGGTTGCGGCCACACTTGATGACGGCGCCCGGTTTGATGGCGTTGCCAATATCGGTGTACGCCCCACCGTTGACGGAAAGCGTCCCTCGCTGGAAGTGCACCTGTTTGACTTTGCTGGCACACTTTATGGCCAGCATCTGGAAGTGGTATTCCGCCACGGGCTGCGGGACGAGGAAAAGTTCGATTCCGTGGATGAGCTGAAAGAACAGATTGCCCGGGATTTTGATCATGCCCGAGCGTGGATTGACGAAAACGGTTCTGTGAAAAGCGCGGATTGAAACGCCCGGCTGCGCCCCAACGAATTAATGATCGACCAAAACTGACCAAGACCAAAAGAGTACGCACACAAACCATGAGCGACTACAAGCACACTCTGAACCTGCCGGAAACCGCCTTCCCCATGCGCGGGAACCTGGCCAAGCGCGAGCCGGAAATGCTCAAGCGCTGGCAGGATCTCGACGTCTACGGCAACCTGCGCAAGCAGCGTGAGGGGCGGGAGAAGTTCATCCTTCATGATGGCCCTCCCTACGCCAACGGCAGCATTCACATTGGTCACGCGGTCAACAAGATTCTCAAGGACATGATCGTCAAGTCCCGCAGCTTCATGGGCTATGACGCACCCTACGTGCCGGGCTGGGACTGTCATGGTCTGCCCATTGAACACAAGGTGGAGCAGGAGATTGGCAAAGCCGGCGTGAAGGTGGACTACAAAACCTTCCGCCAGGCCTGTCGCGACTATGCCACCAAGCAGATTGCCGGCCAGAAAACCGATTTCATCCGCCTGGGCGTGATGGGGGAGTGGGACAAGCCCTACCTGACCATGGATCCGAAGGTCGAAGCGGGCATTGTTCGCGCCCTCGGCAAGATTGTCGCCAAGGGCCACCTCGTGCGTGGTTACAAGCCGGTTTACTGGAGTGTGGTGGGTCAGTCCGCACTGGCAGAAGCAGAGGTGGAATACCAGGACAAGACCTCTACCCAGATCGATGTGCGTTTTACCGCAGTTGATCAGGCAAAAGCCCTGTCGCTGTTCGGCGCCGACAATGGCAGCGGTGATGTGTCCGTGGTTATCTGGACCACCACGCCCTGGACCATTCCGGCCAACCAGGCGGTTTCGCTCAATGCCGACCTTGACTACGCATTGGTGCAGACCGATGTCGGCCAAGGGCCCGAGCGCCTGATTCTCGCCGCCGACATGGTGGAAGGTATCATGGCGCGCTGGCAAGTTGAGAGCTACGAAGTGCTGGCAACCTGCTCCGGCGCGGCTCTGGAGAGCCTGGTTCTTCAACACCCGATCTACGACAAGCAGGTACCGGTGATCCTGGGCGATCATGTTTCCACTGACGCTGGTACCGGTGCTGTTCATACTGCGCCGGATCACGGTATGGAAGACTTTGAGGTCGGCAAGGCCTACAACATCGGCACCATCAACCTGGTTCAGGCGGATGGTACCTACACGTCGGCCGCCGGTGAGCTGGCTGGCGTGCATGTTTACAAGGCGGACGAGCCTGTTTGCAGCGCGCTTGAACGTGAGGGCAAGCTGGTTCGCTCCGAAAAGTTCCGCCACAGCTACCCTCACTGCTGGCGTACCAAGACCCCGTTGATCTACCGGGCAACCCCCCAGTGGTTTATCAGCATGGACAAGGAAAACCTGCGCGCTGACGCTTTGGAAGCCATCCAGGGTGTGCGCTGGGTGCCTGCTTGGGGTAAGAACCGTATCGAAGCCATGTTCAACCAGTCGCCGGACTGGTGCATCTCCCGTCAGCGAACCTGGGGCGTGCCCATCACCTTGTTTATCCATAAGGAAACTCAGGAGCTGCACCCGGACACCCAGAGCCTGATCGAGAAAGTGGCCCAGCAGATCGAGGAGGGCGGAATCGACGCCTGGTACGAGCTGGATGCTGCTTCCCTGTTGGGCAGTGATGCCGAGCAGTACGAGAAGGTAACCGATACTCTGGACGTCTGGTTTGACTCTGGCGTGACACACGAGTCGGTCCTGCGGGTTCGCGAGGAGCTGGGCCAGTTCCCGGCGGATATGTATCTGGAAGGCTCGGATCAGCACCGGGGCTGGTTCCAGTCGTCCCTGAAAACGTCCATCGCCATGAACGGCGTGGCGCCGTACAAGCAGGTTCTGACCCACGGCTTTACCGTCGATGGCAAGGGCCACAAGATGTCCAAATCCCTGGGCAACGTGATCGCCCCTCAGGAAGTCATGAACGAGCTGGGCGCCGACATCCTGCGGCTATGGGTGGCCGCCACCGACTACAGCGGCGAAATGACAGTGTCCAAGGACATCCTGCGCCAGACCGCCGACGGTTACCGTCGGATCCGGAACACCTCCCGCTTCCTGCTGAGCAACCTCACCGGATTCGATCCGGAGCAGCACATGGTCGCGCCCGAAGACATGATCGCGCTGGATCGCTGGATGGTGGACCGAGCTCTGCAATTGCAGGAAGAGCTGCATGAGGATTATGGCAACTACGCCTTCCTGCGGATCTACCAGAAGGTATACAACTTTTGTGAAGCCACCCTGGGCGGCTTCTATCTGGATATCATCAAGGACCGCCAGTACACCACCCAGGCTGACAGCCTCGCACGTCGCTCCTGCCAGACGGCCCTGTACCATGTGGCCGAGGCGCTGGTTCGCTGGATTGCGCCGATCCTCAGCTTTACCGCTGACGAGATCTGGCAGCACCTTCCGGGCAAGCGCAGCGATACCGTGTTCTATGAAACCTGGTACGAAGGCCTCACGGCACTGCCCGAAAGCGCAGAGCTTGGCCGCGACTACTGGCGCGAGATGTACAGCGTGAAAGAGGCCGTCAACAAGTGCCTGGAGGAAGCCAGGGCTCGGGGTGAAATCAAAGGCTCGCTCAGTGCCGAGGTGACCCTGTTCTGCGAAGGCGACCTGGCGGCCGACCTGAAGCACCTGGGCGAGGAGCTGCGGTTTGTTCTGATTACTTCCGAGGCCAGTGTCAAACCGGTTTCAGAAGCGGGCGATGCGGAAATGACCTCCCATGAAGGTCTCCGCGTGAAGGTGACACCCGCCACTCACGCCAAGTGTGAGCGCTGCTGGCACCACCGTGAAGACGTCGGCCGCAACGCCAAGTACGACGATCTCTGTGGTCGCTGTGTGACCAATGTTGAAGGGCCCGGTGAAGCCCGCGCATACGCCTGATGGACGCGACCATGACGGAGCAGGTCACCGGGACCAAATTGAAGTGGCTGTGGCTGGCTGTTCTGGTGATCGCTTTGGATCTGGGCACCAAGGCGATGGCCACCGCCATGCTGACCTACGGTGATCCGGTTCCGGTGATGCCGATGTTCAATCTGACGCTGCTTCACAACACTGGAGCCGCGTTCAGTTTTCTGGCTGGCGCGGCCGGCTGGCAGCGCTGGTTCTTCGTAATTTTGGCGCTCGTGGTCAGCGTGGTGCTGATTTACTGGCTGAAAAACCTCCAGCGCCATGAAACCTGGACCGCCATTGCCATCGTACTCATACTCGGCGGGGCCCTAGGCAACGTCTACGATCGGGTGGTGCATGGCTACGTGGTGGATTTCCTGCATTTCTACTGGCAGGACTGGCACTTTCCCGCCTTTAACCTGGCCGACACTGCGATCACCATCGGTGCCGCCATGATGATTCTTGATATGTTCCGCAAACCCGCCGATTCGGACGGGGATGCGCAGAGAAGTGAGTAGCTCTTATGAATGAACTGCCTGTCGACAAGGGTACCCGGGTAAAACTGCACTTTGCCCTGAAATTCCCGGATGGCGAAGTGATTGACTCGACCTTTGAGAAAGAGCCGGCTTCCCTGGAAATCGGCGATGACAACCTGCCGGAAAACTTCGAAGCTTACCTGATGGGCATGAAGGCCGGTGACAGGGACAGCTTTGAGGTTCCGCCGGAGAAAGCCTTTGGCCAGCACAACCCGAATAATGTCCAGACCTTCAAGCGCCATGAATTCAGCCCCGATATGGTTCTGGAGCCGGGCGTGATGATCTCCTTCGCCGATGCGCGCCAGAGTGAGTTGCCCGGTGTGGTCAGCCGAGTGGAAGGTGACGAAGTCGAGGTGGATTTCAATCATCCCCTGGCAGGGCGTACACTGACGTTTGAAGTAGAAATCATTGACGTGGAGCCGGCTGGCCCGGCCCACTAAGCAGAGTAGCAGGTTACTATGCAGATCCGACTCGCCAATCCCCGAGGTTTTTGTGCCGGCGTGGACCGCGCCATTGAAATTGTAAACCGGGCGCTGGACGTGTTCGGAGCGCCTATCTATGTAAGGCACGAAGTGGTCCACAATAAATTTGTGGTGGATAATCTGCGCAACCGTGGCGCCATTTTCGTGGACGAGCTGGACGAGGTGCCAGACGACAAGCTTGTTATCTTCAGCGCCCACGGCGTCTCCCAGGCAGTGCAGAATGAAGCGGCGCGCCGTGGCCTGAAGGTCTTTGACGCGACTTGCCCGCTGGTCACCAAGGTCCACCTGGAAGTCATGCGCTACAGCCGCGATGGCCGGGAATGCGTGCTGATCGGCCACCATGGCCACCCGGAAGTGGAAGGCACCATGGGGCAGTACGACCACAGCAATGGTGGTGAGATTTACCTCGTGGAAAACGAGGAGGATGTTGCCAACCTCGAAGTTAAAGACGCCGGCAAGCTCTCCTACGTGACCCAGACCACCCTGTCCATGGACGATACTGCCAGGGTCATCGACGCTCTTCGTGCAAAGTTCCCGGACATTCAGGGCCCGCGCAAGGACGATATCTGCTACGCCACCCAGAACCGTCAGGACGCGGTAAAGCAATTGGCTGGTGACTGTGATCTGATGCTGGTGGTGGGCTCGCCGAATAGCTCTAACTCCAATCGTTTGCGGGAGCTGGCGGAGCGGATGGGCACGCCTGCTTATCTGATTGATGAGGCTTCCCAGATTGACGCCGCCTGGTTGGAAGGCAAGACCTCTGTTGGTGTTACCGCGGGTGCCTCAGCTCCGGAGGTTCTGGTGAACGATGTGATTACTCGCCTGCGGGAGCTTGGCGGCAGCGTTCCGGAGGAGATTGCCGGGCGTGAGGAGAATATTGTGTTTTCTATGCCGCGAGAGTTGCGGATAGAGGCCACTGAAATAGAATAAAACAGCTCGCTATCCTTCCGAACCTTGTATCGAGTAGACCCCCTCTCCCGGTTATGAGGTTCGCGCCATATCCCGGCGCGCCTCCAAACACACCAGCCAAGCAGTTGTGTGATACTCGTCACATGGCTGTCTTGCCGATACCGTTTATCGTTGGAAAGAAACCATTTGTCAGATGCTTGTAGAGGCACGATGGCGCCCTGGATATTCTTTGCATAGGTCAAAGTGGAAGGAAACTATGACAACAAACCGAAAAAATGCCGGGTTTACGCTGGTTGAGCTGATGGTAGTCATCGCTTTGATTGTGATTACAGCGGCTGTCGCCGTCCCTGGGTTTCGCGGGTTGATTGAAGCAAATCGTCAGACATCTGCGACAAACAGCGTGATTGGTCTTCTCAATTTCGCACGCTCAGAGGCTGTGCGTAGAGGCGAACCGGTTCAGGTCTTACCCGTAGGAGGGGCCTACAATAATGGCCTTCGAGTTGTGTTGGCTTCGGATGTAAATACGGTTATCCGCAGGATTGAACCAATGCCGGGAAGCGTGACCTTGTCGCGAACTGGTGGGGTCGATCCCACATTTAGCGGTAACGGGATGAAGCAGAACGGAGCTTCAACGGTCTATCAGGTGTGCCCAGGAAATGGCGAGGCCGGTGTGTCAGTGGTTGTGAATGCTGGCGGACAGACTTCCCGAGATCAGGTTGCCCCGGCATGTTCTTAAGTCAGTTTCGAGAGGGAAGGTCGATGAGTGATTTTAATCGGCACAGAAGAGCTTCTTCCGGCTTTACGATGATCGAAGTGCTGATTGCACTGATCATCATGGCGATCGGTTTGCTTGGTGTGGCCGGATTGCAGACGGTGTCAATGCAGCAGACTGCAGCGGCCGATAGCCGCTCCGTTGCCATCATGCACACCCAGACGATGGCAGAATACATCCGGTCCATTCGCGGAATGCCTGCTGCTGGCGAGGTTGAGGACTGGGAGTCTCAATTGCAGAACGACTTGGGACCAGGAAGTACTGGCACGGTGGAAGCCAATGGCGGAAGCGCTGCCGTAATTTCAGTGCAATGGGTAGAGAGAATGAATCGACTGGATCCCGGCGCAGGATCTGCGGAAGGTGGTGAGTCAGGCGAGAAAGAAGAAGTCACCGGGTCCTTCAGCCTAAACGTGAGGTACAGAGAATGACGTTTCAGCGACAGGCAGGTTTGTCGATCGTCGAGCTGATGGTCGCGCTTGTGTTGGCAACCCTGTTGACGGTTGGTCTGTTCCAGATTTTTAACTCCAATAATCTGTCGTTTCGGATTACGGAGGCGACTGCACGGACACAGGAATATGGGCGAATCGCCTCAGAAATTCTGGGCCGTGAAATTCGAGGCGCCGGATATTTCGGCTGTAACATCGAAAACGTCGTTAACAATCTCGACGACACTGACGAAGCATTTGATGCTGATGCTCATGAGTTCGACATCGACGCCCCGATCTCATCCAGGAATGCCGACCGACCAGCTGGAGCTGTTGCAGGTACCCATTTCATCCGTTTCTCAGGTATGGAGAACAACGGGAATGAAATTTCGACCGTCGGGCCCGAGACCTCTGCTTCTATCGAAGTAGATGAGCGTGGTGGTCTGCAAGTGGACGATATCATTGCAATTTCCGATTGCACCGGCACGGACATTTTCCAGATTTCGAATATCCAGCAGGGCGGCGGCGGTGGTGCCGAGATTACGCTGGTCGCTAATAGTGGCGAAGACGATCCGGGAAACGATTTTACCGATAATGGATGCACTAACTGCTTTTCGAACAACTACGGAACAGGTGCCCAGATTCTGCGCCCATACAACCGGACGCTGTACATTGGGACCAGTAATGTAACCGGTGAAAGAGCACTCATGAGGCTTGTGCCGAATCAGGCGCCTGTGGAGCTTGTAGAGGGAGTGTTTGATATGCGGGTCAGAATGGGCACCTCTAACACTGCGAACAACCCGGTGAATAACTGGACCGAGTCAACAGGTGCCGTTAACTGGAACAATGTACGGGCTGTCGAGGTAAGTCTGCTTGTTCGGGGCGGGGACAATAACCTTTTCGATGGAGCGCAATCGCTATGTTTCCCGCGCTGGGCAGATTGTGATGGTGGCCCCAACTTCGAGGCACCCGATAACCGGCTGTACCGGGTTTATAACTTCACCATGAACGTCCGAAACGCGTCACGCTAGAGAGGTGGTGATGAACATTTCAATCAAAACCCAAAGCGGCGTCGCACTGATGATGTCGCTGGTTATTCTTCTGATCATGTCGATTTTGGGCGCCTCATCTATGCAGGGCTCAATCATGCAGGAGCGAATGTCCACAGCGTCGAGAGAAAGCGCTCTCGCATTGGAGGCCGCCGAGGCCGGTTTGCGGGAGGCGGAGGCCATTCTGGGTAATCTGACCAATATGAATAACTTTGGCAATTCAGATGGCACCGGTAACGCAAATGGTTGGTACCACATAGGGTACGCGCCACCAGTTTTCGATGACGGAACCTGGGATGACGAGGGCAACGAAGTGCTCAGCGGGAATGCGGTTGATGGCATCACGCCCAGGTATTTCATCGAATACCGGGGATTGGTCAGCTTGAATGTCGGTGGAGCGGAAGGGTCTGTTCGCAACCTTAATTACCAGGGGCGGGGTGACGCCGCGGGTGGGTCCAGCTCCCTGTCTGCAGACGCAGAAACGGTACGGGTTGTTGTCATGGCCAACGGCCCTTCAGGACAGAGTCGAAAAATGATCGAGAGCTTCTATTTCTTCGATCCGGATCAGGTTGCCGCGGGAGGTAACGAAGGATGAGCGTAATAACTAAATCGAAACTGCTTCATTTGGCGGCGGGTATGCTGCTGAGTGTACCCGTATCGGGCTATGCCGAGGTCAACTTTGCTCAGAAACCGTTGTTTGCGGGCGGCTCGGTTGAAGCAAATATGTTGTTTATTCTGGATGATTCGGGGTCCATGCGGTGGGGATATATGCCGGATGATCTTATCGGTCGCGGATCACTCGATGTTGAGGAAACTGAAAGTCAGAATGGTTGCGATAGATTGGTCGACTTCGCAGGCGAGAGAATCGCCCGCTGTGCTATCGAAGACAATCGATTTTTGGCATCAAGTCATTTGAATAGAATTTATTACAATCCAGACGAGACATATTTGCCACCACTCACCTCAGATGGTTCGAGGTTCGCTAATGCGGACTTTTTCAGTGCTCCAGTGAATGGCTACAACACAGGCTCCGCCACAGTCGATCTCTCCGATGATTACCGAGCTCTCATGGACCCCTACAGTCGGTTTGGCTGGGGGTTTGCCATCAGCGAAGACCGGCAGGAGGAGCCTGCCTTCTACTACGAATTTTCTGGGAGCGCTTGGTGTCAGAATAACCCCTACAATGATTCTTGTTACTCGAAGGTTGTCGTCGGGTCAGACGAACAGCAGAACTTTGCAAACTGGTTTTCCTACTACAGAACTAGACTAATGCTTTCCAAAGCAGGCGTCGGCGGAGCGTTCGCTGGAGACTTGTCGCAGGAATTTCGTCTCGGCTGGGGGGAAATCAACCGTGGACGAAATACTGTTGATGGAGCTTCGGTACGTGCTGTGCGTCAGGGAGTTCGTCGTTATGGCGATGTAAAAGGAGATTTTTACGATTGGTTGTATGGCCAGGATGCGGGTGGTTCTACGCCTCTTCGCAGGGCTCTTGAAGGGGCCGGGCAGTACTACGAGGGAAGCAAGCGGGCGTGGACTGATGACCCTTCCCGTGCTGCTGATCCTATCACTAACCCTGCCCGCGAGTGTCGCCAGAGTTTCTCAATCCTGATGACTGACGGCTATTACAACGCCAACACCAGCTCTGATCCTGACCTCACTGATTATGCTGATGATACTAGCGGTCCGAACATTACTACCGGGCTTGATGCGCCGTACCAGTACCAACCATCAGCGCCGTATTCGGATTCCTATTCCAGTCGCGTCACGTTAGCCGACATTGCCATGCACTACTGGAAGCGGGACTTGCGGACAGACATAGACAATTATGTTCCAGTGTCGGATGACATTGATACTGAAAACTTGCGCCGCCCGGGCAACCCTGCTTTCTGGCAGCATATGGTGACATACGGGGTTGGCCTCGGCGTGACAGGTTCGGTAGACCCTACAACAGCCTTCGAAAATGCGCTTGATGGTAACGCTGTTGACTGGTGGGGAGGTAACTCTAACGAAGACAAGATCAACGACCTGTTGCACGCCTCCGTCAACAGTCGAGGCGGTTTCTACAGTGCCTCAAATTCCTCGGAATTCGAAGGTGCTCTAACGGCCATTCTCAAGGATGCCAGCGCTAGGGCAGGTTCATCCACTGGTCTGGACTTCAGCATTACTTCCTTCAAGGAGGGTTCACTGCTTTTCTCAGCGGCGTTCGATCCGAACGGCTGGAGCGGTGACGTAAAGGCGGTAGAGCTTCAGGCTTCTGAGGAAGGCGAGCCGGAGATTCCCGGCGAAGGTGCCGCAGGTTGGTCTGCGCGCGAGGTTCTCGATGAGCGTGACATCGTTGCGAACGAACGCAACATTATTACTTACGACGGGGACCGCGGACGTCCATTCCGGTGGGCTGATTTGACGCTCGATCAGAAAGCCGACCTGGCGACCGGAGACGCCAGTCTCGCTGAAGATCGCCTTGCGTACCTCCGTGGCGACCGTTCGTTCGAAACCGATCTGACGAACTTCCGCAAGCGCAGCAGCCGCCTAGGCTCGATCGTAAACTCGACTCCGCGCTTCGTTGCTGCCCCGGATTCTGAATGGCCCAACAGTTCGGCGTTCGGTGATGGCAAATACTCGGTGTTCCGAAAGTCCAACGAAGACCGCACCCCTGTTGTATATGCGGGCTCAAATGATGGCATGTTACATGCGTTCAAGGGTACCAGCGGAGAAGATGGTGGTGAGGAATTGCTTGCTTACATCCCGGACTTCATCTATTCCACGAATACCGGCGAGGGGCTGCACTACCTGACCCAGCCGAGTTATGAGCATCGCTACTATGTCGATCTCGAGACCAGAGTTACCGATATGTACATCCAGGGAAGAAATGCCGCTGGTGGTCTTTCGGAAGCTGGCTGGAAGACGGTGCTGATTGGTGGTGGACGAGCTGGTGCTCCGGGCATTTTCGCACTGGACATTACAGATCCGGACTCATTCTCTGAATCCAACGCCCAGTCTACGGTCCTGTGGGAATTTACCCATGAGAAACTCGGAAACCTGGTGCAGCCCCCGGTTGTATCCATGGCCGACTGGGGCGGCGGAGACTACCGTTGGACAGCGTTTGTCCCGAGTGGTTATAACACAGGCTCAACCGGTTTCTTTATGCTGGACATGGAAGGCGGTCTCGATGGCAGCTGGGATAACGGTGACTTCGAGTACATTGAGTTTGAAAGTGGTGACGGTCTCTCAGCGCTCACGGTTATCGACAATACCAGTGACTACATTGCGGACCGGGTTTACGCAGGTGACCTCGACGGAAACATGTGGGTGGCCGTTGGCGACAATGGCGGCTGGGATTCTGCGTACAAGTCGGGGA
This sequence comes from Marinobacter salsuginis, assembly GCF_009617755.1. Classification (NCBI taxonomy): domain Bacteria; kingdom Pseudomonadati; phylum Pseudomonadota; class Gammaproteobacteria; order Pseudomonadales; family Marinobacteraceae; genus Marinobacter; species Marinobacter salsuginis. The sequence continues at coordinate 19,617 of NZ_BGZH01000004.1, read as the reverse complement.
GCTCTGCCCGTCCTTATGTCACCGTCAACAAACCGATCACCGGTGCCCCGACAGTTGGCCCGTCTGCCTCTTCAGGTAAGGATCCGAACCTGATGATCCTGTTTGGTACAGGTAAGTACCTGGAGCGAAGTGACACCGGTTCCACCGAAGAGCAATCTTTCTACGGTGTTCTTGAGACTGGCGATAACAAGCAGACTGTGACTCAGGCTGACCTGGTCGAGCGTGATTTGCGGGTTGGTACCGGGCAGGTAGATGGCGTCAGCCAGATAATCAGGTTTGCCGAAGGTACTGCTGTCGACTACGAGACAAAGTCTGGCTGGTACGCTGATCTGCCTGTCAGTGGTGAGCGCATCGTCACCAATGGTGTCATTCGTGGTGATTATGTCTACGTCAGTACGTTGATCCCCAGTGAAGATCCATGCTTGGGCGGTGGCGATGGCTGGATCATGGCATTCGACATTCAGGAAGGCCTTGTGGGGCTGGATGATGGCGAAAGCATCGGTGCGTTCGAAGATTCAACCTACAACGCAATGGGCTACAAAGTCGAAGGGGTTCCCTCGCAATTGAAGGTTTGGGATGAATACCTTGCCTACGATTGCGCTGGATGCGGCGCGCAGTTGGACGCACTACCCCCATTCGGTCTGGCCCTTGGTCGGAAAGGTTGGCGAGAGCTTACTCAGTAAAAACCAGTTCAGGATAATAATATGATGATAAGGAACCGGGCAGCAGGGTTTACGCTAATTGAGCTGATGATCGTTGTGGCGATCATCGGCATCATCGCAGCGATTGCCTATCCTTCGTACCAAGAGAATGTCCGTCAGACCCGACGGACCAATGCTCAAGCAGACCTTCTGGAGCTGGCGCAATGGATGGAACGCCAGTACTCCCAGGATTACTCTTATCTTGAGGGAGGTAATCAGCCTGTGCTTCCCTTCACGGTCTCCCCAAGGACGGGGACTACCTTTTACAACATCAGCTTCAACGGTAACGTAACGCAGAACGCCTTTGCTTTGCAGGCGCAACCGACCGGCCCCCAAACAGGGGACCGTTGCGGAACGCTGACCCTGGACAACAGCGGGGCTCGTGGTGCTGCGGAAGCAGACTGTTGGTGACCTTGGCTAACAGTCAACATTTTTGCCATTGGCACGGTTCGGAATCTGGTCGCCATCCTGGTCGGTTGCCAGCCGAACCCTGCCTCCTCTGCTGACGATGATATGCCCGGCCGCTTTGGGGTCCTTATTCTCTGGGCACCATGTGATGTTTCCCAAGTCACTCAATATCATGCCATTGGGCCGGTATTGGAAATAGCTCCTCGAGAGCGACCGCACGACTCGCTCCCCCGTTGAGGTGGCCGGCAGGGTGCGGATAACCTGCCGATCATTGCTCAAAGCCCGGTTATTTTCGGGGTCCTTGAACAGGTGCAACTCCTGGTTCCAGTCCCGTCCACATTCCTTTTTCGTATTCAGTGGGCATAAAGTGACGATTTCACCGCTCATGATGGACTCGTGACGGGCCATTACCATAAAAGCGAGCAGATCATTTACCTCCGCATCGCGCTTACTGGAGTTAACAAGATTGGTGTAGGAGGGAATAGAAAGAGTAATGAGTAGTGAAAAAATAACTACCGCGATCAATAGCTCGACGAGCGTGAAGCCCGTCTGAAGTCTGACATTCATCCTTGAATCTCCGAGAGAAAGATTTCATCCTGAAATCTCGTTTACATTATTGGAACTGGTAGGCTTCCAAGAACCCAGAGTGTAACCTTTTACTATTCCATTCCCAACTTCTTCAATCGATATCTTAGTGCTCGAAAGCTAATTCCCAGACGTTTCGCCGCGGCAGTCTTGTTCCACCGCGTGGCCTCAAGAGCCTTTTCTATGGCTTGTCGTTCAATCGTCTCCAGGTATCCCTCCAGGTCGATTTCGCCATCCGGCACGGCAACTCCTTCGCCCTCGCCAGCCTGGCCCTCGGCAATGATCTGGGTTGCAGAGGCCGCATGCTGTACGCCATTCCCAAGGTGAAGGTCATCGGCGCCAATTTGGTCAGCGTCGCACAGGGTGAAAGCCCGCTCCAATACATTTTCCAGCTCCCGAACGTTGCCGGGGAAGTCATAGCCTCTGAGCCGCTCGATTGCCTCCGGCGTAAGCGCTGCAGGGTCGCACTCATACTCTTTTGCGATCCGCCCTAGAATGTGACTTGAGAGTAGCGGAATATCATCCGGTCGCTCTCTTAAAGGAGGTACCGCCAGTTCGATTACGTTAATCCGGTAGAAAAGATCCTGGCGGAAGCTGCCTTCCTGAACGAGTTCCGGCAGGTTCTTATGGGTGGCGCTCAGTACCCGGATGTCCACGGGCACCTCTTTGGTATCGCCAACCGGACGAACTGCCTTTTCCTGGATAGCCCGGAGCAGTTTCACCTGCATGGCGAGGGGCAGGTCTGCTACTTCATCAAGGAATAGGGTGCCGCCGTTGGCGGAACGGAACAAGCCGTCTTTGTTCTCCACGGCCCCGGTAAAACTGCCTTTTTTGTGGCCAAAAAATTCGCTTTCCATCAGCTCTGAGGGAATTGCGCCGCAGTTAACAGCGATGAATGGTCCCTCGCGGCGGGGGCCCTGCAGATGGATCATTCTGGCAACCAGTTCCTTACCGCTGCCGGACTCACCGCTGATAAAAACGGGCGCCTGGCTTCTGGCCAGTTTTCGGGTCTGGTTACGGAGTTTGCGTATCTCTGGGGATTTACCCAGTAACAGGCCTGGCTCGTCGGCTGTATCTTCTGTGTCTGCCTTTGGCTCGGCTAATTTGAGGGCGCTATTGACCAACTCTCTTAAACGGGGCAGTTCCACCGGCTTGGATACGAAATCAAAAGCCCCGGCTTTGAGAGACTCGATCGCGGTATCCATGTTGCCGTAGGCTGTAATCACAGCAACAGGCGTGGCGGGAGAATGCTTCTGAATCCACTGTACGAGTTCGATGCCGTTACCGTCTGGCAGGTTCATGTCGGTCAGGCAAAGATGGGTGGTGTTTTGTTCCAGCAATTTTCGGGCGCTGGTGAGGTCAGGTGCCGTGAGCGTGGTTATCCCCATCCGTGTAAGGGTGATCTCAAGTAAATCCCGAATGTCCGGTTCATCATCAACGATCAGCGCTGTGTATGTGGTCATCTTTTTATCGTCGGTTCCATGTCGTTGTTCAAGCGCTCAATACCCACTTGCGCCTGTTCAGATCATTCGCCCCGGGTGAGCAAATGTAATGCGAAAGCAGCAGCCGGGCTTGTTATCTTCTACCAGAGAAAGGTGCGCCTGATTAGCCTCGCACAGTTCCCTAGCCAGATAAAGCCCGAGCCCGGTGCCCGCCTTATCTGTGGTAAAAAATGGTTCGAAGACCGAGCTTCTGTGTTCTGGCGCGATGCCCGGGCCCTGGTCGCGCACGTCGATATATGCGCGCTCGCCGTCCTCGGTTGCCCCGGCATGGATGCCGATCTTTCGCTGTCCCGAATACTGTTCACTGTAGCGTAAACCGTTATCGCAAAGGTTCACCATTACCTGTTCAATCTGGCTCTTGTCGAACCGGGCTGGCGGTAGTTGCGGATCGATTTTCAGAACGATGTTGGCCGCGGTGCAGTCATCGTCCTGCGTTTGCAGGAAATCTTCCCGAAATTCCTGGAGCCAGGGAGCCACTTCGATCAGATCGGCATTGGCTGCCCGGCGCCTGGAAAGATCCAGTACATTCTCGATGATGCCATTCACCCGCCGGGAATGGCGTCGGATAATTTCCAGCATCTGACGGTCACCGGGTTCGAGGTTGGGGGATTCCTCCATGAGTTGAGCCGCGTGGCTAATTGCCCCCAACGGATTACGGATTTCATGGGCGATGCCGGCTGTGAGTCGGCCCAGCGATGCCAGTTTCATCTGCTGGGCCTGTTGGGTAACTTTGCTCATGTCCTCGATAAATACGAGAATCTGGTCGCCTCGCTCTTGGTCCAGTTGGGTAAAGTTGACCTGCAAAAGCGGCGAGGTTGGTGAGGGCTGGAACGGCTCAATCCGCTGTGTAGGGTCCTTGAGCCATGCATCCAGACCCTGCTTGAGGGGTTTGGGTAACACGTTTGCGCGCTGGTTACTCGGTACCGAGGTTTTGGGTGCCCCGTATAGAAGTTCTTCGGCAGCAGCGTTGGCAACGCGGATCTGGCCGAAACGGTCCAGTACGAGTATGCCGGTACGCATGCGCTGGATAATCTGCTGGTTGATTTGCTCCAATTCGGCAATGCTGCGGGCACGGCTGCTGGCCAGAGCTTCGCTGCGCATCATGCGGAGGGAGATACTTTGCAGGACGAAAGCCGCCGCAAAATAAAGGATGCCGAGGGAGCCAGCCCTGACAATATCGTCGGCGGACTCTCCCAGTGCCAGCACGGACCAACCTGAGATTCCCAGGGAGCAGATTGCGGCCAGAGCCGCGTAGAAGGTGCCCATGCGGCTTGGAGTCAGGATGTTGCCCGCTGCCACGGATACTATCACCAGATTGGCCAAGCCGTTGGTAATGCCTGTGCTGGCGAGCAGCAGGCCATGCATGATGAGAATATCCAGCAGGATCGAAAGCGTTATATGACGTTGACTGGGGTGAAAGCCGGCCACCAGAAGCAGGGCAATAAAGGCATTCAGGCCCAGGTAAGCGGAGACCCCTGCCTGATAGTAATCCAGAAACCGGAAGCGCATGTCGAAGTTGACAGGATCCACGAACAACAGAGCCACCAGCATCAGGCTCACCACCAGGCGGTAGTGGTTGTAGATTCTGAACAGCTTTGCCTGCTGTACGCCGGATGGTGTTGAAGGGGGCTTGCCGAGCGTTTCGGCCGACTGTGCTGGTGTATCTGCTGCCATGAGTTACAGGGATCCGCTGTTGATCGGAAGAAATCCACGCCTATGCGGGGTTATAATAGCCTTTTCATGGCAATGAGTTACAGGAGCCGATTTATGTCCGTGTCCGGAAATCAGGCAGCGACCGGGGCGTCAGCCAGAAAACTGCGGGTGGTGATGGCCCAACTGGATTTTCTGGTGGGCGATATACCTGGCAACACCGAGCTTATCCTAGAGGCTGCCCGCCGGGCATCGTCCGAGCATCAGGCGGACATTGTGGTTTTTCCCGAGCTTTGCCTGACCGGCTATCCGCCGGAGGATCTGCTATTGCGCCCGAGCCTGGAAGTCCGGGTCAACGAAGCGTTGGAAAGGCTTCAGGCGGAAAAGCTGGATCCGGTGATTGTTATCGGTGCTCCTCTTCGCCATGGCGCACTGCTGTACAACGCGGCGGTGGTCATTGATGGAGGCGAAATCACCGGTCGGTACTTCAAGCGTTTCCCACCCAACTATCAGGTGTTCGATGAGAAGCGTTACTTCGCCGAGGGCCGGGATGTCCTGACTCTGGATGTCCGGGGCGTTCCGGTGGGAATTACTGTGTGTGAAGATCTCTGGAAAGAAGGGCCGGTGGAGGACTGCGCCGCTGCAGGCGCCCGCCTTATCCTGAACCTGAATGCCTCGCCCTATGATATCGACAAACAGGCACGCAGGAAGGCGTTGCTGGAGCGGAAGTCCCGGGAGAATCTGGTCAGTATCGTGTACGTGAACCTGGTGGGTGGCCAGGACGAACTGGTTTTTGACGGTGGCTCCATGGTGTTCGACCATTCCGGTGTGCTTACTGCAGAAGCTCCGCAGTTTGGCGAAGGCCTTTATCCGGTCGACTTTCTGTGCGAGCACCATTGTCAGCCAGTATCCCAGCCCTTGCCGGAAGAGCCTTCGCTTGAGGCCAATGTCTACAGCGCTTTGGTGACCGGTGTTCGGGATTACGTCAACAAGAACGGATTCAAATCCGTGGTTCTGGGGCTATCAGGAGGCATCGACTCGGCCGTGACTCTGGCGGTTGCCGTTGATGCCTTGGGAAAGGATCGGGTCCGCGCGGTGATGATGCCGTTCCGCTACACTTCCAGTATGAGCCTTGAGGATGCTGAGGCCGAGGCGGTTACGCTGGGTGTGCAGTACGATGTGTTCTCGATTGAGCCGATGTACGACGCCTTCATGGAATCTTTGGCAGCGCCTTTCGAGGGCACCAAGCCCGACACAACTGAGGAAAACCTGCAGGCGCGTCTGCGCGGTGTTTTGCTGATGTCCCTGTCCAACAAGTTCGGGTCCCTGGTGCTGACCACCGGGAACAAGAGCGAGATGGCGGTGGGTTACTCAACCCTGTACGGGGATATGGCTGGCGGCTTTGACGTCCTCAAAGACGTGCCCAAAACCCTGGTATTCCGCTTGGCCAAGTACCGCAATACGCTTTCGGAGGGAGAAGTGATCCCTGAGCGTGTAATCACCCGCCCGCCGTCGGCAGAGCTCGCGCCAGATCAGAAAGATGAGGACAGCCTGCCCGGTTACGACGTGCTTGATCAGATTCTGAATCTGTATGTCGAGAGGGATTTCAGCGCTGATGCGATCGTTGCTGAAGGCTTCGATAGGGTTGACGTTGAACGGGTGATACGTCTGGTGGATGTCAACGAATACAAACGTCGGCAGGCGCCAATTGGTGTTCGGATTACCGAGCGAGGGTTTGGTAAGGACCGGCGGTATCCGATCACTAACGGCTGGAAGAGCGGAAAGTAGCCAATAGGGATCGGGGTCAGTTGAACATTTCAATTGACCCCGATTTCAGCTCTTATTCGTCGCCCATCAAACCAAAGGTGACAACGTTAGTCAGTGAGCGGTTTTCCCCTTCCAGCAGGTCTACCTCAAACTCACCGGCGTCATTGAACGCTTCACTTTCCGGGAAATTGGTGCGGAGCATGGCGATCGCGTCCTGTGACCCTTTTTTCAGTTCCAGGAAGCGAAAGGTTTCTGCAAGGATAATCAGTGCCTCTTCGGTTACAGTGGCCGTCGGGTAATTCTCGATGATGTACCGCGCCCGGTTGTTGGCAGCTACGTAGGCCTGACGTTTGACGTAGTAACGCGCTGCGTAGAGCTCCAGCTCGGCCATGCGATTGCGTACCGCGATCATTCGCTGGCGGGCATCCGCGACGTACTGACTGTCCGGATAGCGGTTCAGCAGCTCGGAAAAGTCCCGGAATGACTGTAACTGCTCGCCCGGATCCCGGGCCGCTACGTCGATCGGGAAGTAGCGCGCCGCGAGCCCGATGTCCAGATTATAGGAAGCCAGGCCGCGCATGTAGAGCGCGTAGTCTGCGTGGTCGCTTTGAGGGTTGAGACGCAGAAACCGATCGGCGGCCGCGCGGGAGCCTTCAAGGTCCAGGTTCTGGTAACGAGCATAGATCAGATCAAGCTGGGCCTGTTCTGCATACCGGCCAAAGGGATAGTAGGTTTCCAGAGAATCCAGGTTTTGCTCGGCCTCATTGAAATTGCCAGAGCTCATGGCCTGTCGGGCGTTTTCATAGTAGGTCTTCTCCGGAAGCACTTCTTCCTGCTTGTTGGAGGCGCAGGCACTGACCAGAACAACCAGCGTGGAAAGTAGCAGTAAACGAAGACCTGATCTCATTCCGGAATCCCGTATAATGTCGATTAATTCAAGGGCAGTCATTGTAGCGGGGAAGTGACTCCATGTGCAGAGCAATCCCCGTTGTTTCAAAAAACCTGACCGAAACGTAACACACACAGGCCCTGGGGGCTTAATGTCATCTGAAAAACGAATCCTTGCCAGCTTTGTTGTGCCGCCGGAATTGAGTGACCGGCGCCTGGATCAGGCGGCGGCAGAACTGATGCCCGAACACTCCCGTTCCCGCCTGCAGTCCTGGATCAAAAGTGGTGCTTTGACGGTGAATGGTAAGGCTCGAAAGCCTCGCGACAAAGTGATGCTGGACGATCGCCTGGCGCTGGATGCCGAGCCGGAAGCTCAGGTGAGCTGGCAGGCCGAGGAAATATCCCTCGATATCGTCTATGAGGACGAGCACTTGTTGGTCATCAACAAGCCGGCGGGTCTTGTTGTGCACCCGGCTGCCGGGCACGCCGATGGGACCCTCGTTAACGCGCTGTTGAATTACGCACCGGAAGTCGAGAATCTGCCCAGAGCGGGCATCGTTCACCGACTCGACAAAGACACCTCCGGCATCATGGTTGTCGCTCGAAGCCTGATTGCGCACACATCCTTGGTTGATCAGTTACAAACCCGGACCATGGGCCGCGAGTATGAAGCCGTCGTCGTTGGTACCCTCACCGGAGGTGCAACGGTTGACGCACCCATCGGCCGACACCCGCGGGAACGCAAGAAAATGGCGGTCGTCGCCTCCGGAAAGCCGGCGGTCACCCACTATCGCCTGGTGGAGCGCTTTGCCGCCCACACCCACGTCCGCTGCAAACTCGAAAGCGGCCGAACCCACCAGATCCGCGTTCATATGGCCCATGTAAAACACCCGCTGGTCGGAGACCCCCTTTACGGCGGCCGCCTCAGGCTGCCCAAGGGGACCACCGAAGAACTTCGAGAGGCTCTCTCGGCTTTCCATCGCCAGGCTCTCCACGCCCGGCAACTGACCCTCGAGCACCCGGAAACCGGTGAAATCCTGACCTGGGAGGTGCCCCTGCCTGAAGACATGGTTGCCCTGATCGAGGCCCTGCGCAAACACGCCCGGGAGCTGGAAGCGCGTGACTATTGAAGGTGACGCCCTGAAGCCTGACTGGTCCGCGCCTGACAGAGTGCGGGCCCTCAGCACAACCCGCGCCGGCGGCGTTAGCGGGCGACCCTGGGACAGTCTTAACCTTGGTAGCCACGTTGAAGACAACCCGGACAATGTGGAACAGAATCGACTAAGACTCGCCGAATCCGCAGGCCTGACAAGCGAGCGGATCGGCTGGCTCAATCAGGTGCACGGTACCGATGTTGTCGAACTGACCCCGGATAACGTCGGACAAATCGCCAAGGCCGACGCCAGCTACACCCGTCATCCAGGCATCGCCTGCGCCATCCTCACCGCCGACTGCCTGCCCGTTGTTCTTGCCGACAGCGAAGGAACCGTCGTCGGCGCCGCCCACTGCGGATGGCGAAGTCTGTGTGGTGGCGTTATCGAGAATCTGGTGAGCGTCATGGCCGTTGCACCCCAAACCCTGCAAGCCTGGCTCGGCCCGGCCATCGGTCCGGACAGCTTTGAAGTCGGCCCGGAAGTGCGTGACGCCTTCCTTGAATATGAGCCGAAAGCGGCCCGCGCTTTCAAGGACAAAGGCGCTCGTGCTGGGCATTTCATGGCAGATATCTATGCACTTGCCACCCTGAGGTTAAATCATCTCGGCGTATCCAGCGTGACTGGTGGTGGCCTGTGTACCGTTAAGGATTCGGATCGGTTTTTTTCTTACCGCAGGGATGGCCAGACAGGCCGGATGGCCACGTTGATTTGGTTGAATTAACCATTAATAGTTAATTGATCGGTCATCTTTGCGTTATTACCAAAGCTTGGGCCTGGGGCGGGAATGACTCTCCAGAACTGTTTGCAGCATGGATGCTGCAGCCAAGCCTACACGGACGTATTCACGGCGCGTTCTGGAGAGTCATTCCCGCCTCAGGCTTGCACCGCAGTGAAACCTGACAGCCGTCAATTTTCTGACGAATACACCGAGCCCCCGCTTGAAGTCCCCCTACTTGCCCCTACATTAACTGTCAAAGCAATCGAATATCCGCCACCGATGGCACCTTGGTATTCGCAGAAATTTGGGGAAAGTACACATGAGAATCGACAAGCTGACCAGCAAGCTGCAGACCGCCCTTGCGGACGCACAATCTATAGCGGTCGGGAAAGATCACAACTTCATTGAGCCGGTTCACCTGCTGCAGGCACTGCTTGACCAGGAAGGCAGCGCCATCAAACCACTGCTCAAACAGGCCGGCGCAGAGCCCGGACGCATTCGCCAGGCGATTGCCCGTGAAATCGAGAACCTGCCGGAAGTACAGGGATCAGCCGGCGACGTCTCCATGTCCAATGACATGGGCCGCCTGTTCAACATTGCCGACAAACTCGCACAGAAGCGCAAAGACCAGTACATCTCCAGCGAGCTGATGCTGCTGGCTGCCCTGGAAGACCGGGGCACACTTGGCCGGGTACTCCGGGAGCAGGGCGTAGATAAAGCTGCCCTGGAAAAAGCCATCGACGAGGTTCGCGGTGGTGAAGCCGTCAACGACGCCAGCGCCGAGGAAAACCGTCAGGCGCTGTCCAAATACACCATTGATCTGACCGAACGGGCCGAAGCTGGCAAGCTGGACCCGGTTATCGGTCGCGACGATGAAATTCGCCGCACCATTCAGGTATTGCAGCGCCGTCGGAAAAACAACCCGGTTCTGATCGGTGAGCCTGGCGTCGGTAAAACCGCCATCGTCGAAGGGTTGGCTCAGCGCATCGTCAACGGCGAGGTGCCTGATGGCCTGAAAGACAAAAAAGTCCTGTCACTCGACATGGGCGCTCTGATTGCCGGCGCCAAGTTCCGCGGTGAGTTTGAAGAGCGCCTGAAAGCGGTTCTGAATGAGCTTTCCAAGCAGGAAGGCCAGATCATCCTGTTCATCGACGAGATTCACACCATGGTCGGTGCCGGGAAGGCCGAAGGCTCTATGGACGCCGGGAACATGCTCAAGCCGGCCCTGGCCCGCGGCGAGCTGCACTGCGTAGGCGCGACCACCCTCGATGAATACCGTGAAAACATCGAAAAAGACGCCGCCCTCGAGCGTCGCTTTCAGAAAGTATTAGTAAGCGAACCCAACGAGGAAGATACCATCGCCATCCTGCGGGGCCTGAAAGAACGCTATGAGGTGCACCACGGGGTGGAAGTAACGGACGGCGCCATCATTGCCGCCGCCAAGTTGTCACATCGCTACATCACCGACCGGCAACTGCCGGACAAGGCCATTGACCTGGTGGACGAGGCGGCCTCCCAGATTCGGATGGAAATGGATTCGAAGCCCGAGGCCCTGGATCGTCTCGAACGTCGTCTGATTCAGTTGAAAATCGAGCGTGAGGCGCTCAAGAAAGAGACCGATGCTGCCTCGAAAAAACGCCTGTCGGAGTTGTCCGATGTGATCACCGGTGTCGAGCGTGAGTACGCCGATCTGGAAGAGGTCTGGAATACCGAAAAGGCCGCGTTGCATGGGTCCCAGAAGATCAAGAGCCGGCTGGAACAGGCCCGGATTGATCTGGAGAACGCCCGTCGCGCTGGTGATCTTGGCAAAATGTCCGAGCTCCAGTACGGCCAGATTCCCGAGCTCGAGCGCCAGCTGGATATGGCCAGCCAGGCCGAGATGATGGAAATGAAGCTGCTCCGGAACCGGGTAACCGACGAAGAGATTGCCGAGATCGTTTCCAAGTGGACCGGTATTCCTGTGTCCAAGATGCTCGAAGGCGAGCGCGATAAGCTAATGCGCATGGAGGAAGCTCTGCATGACCGGGTAATCGGCCAGGATGAAGCGGTCGAGGCCGTATCCAACGCGGTGCGTCGTTCCCGTGCGGGCTTGTCAGACCCCAATCGCCCCAATGGTTCCTTTCTGTTCCTTGGCCCGACGGGTGTGGGCAAGACCGAGCTGTGTAAGGCCCTGGCGTCCTTTCTGTTCGATACCGAGGAAGCCATGGTGCGTATCGACATGTCAGAATTCATGGAGAAGCATTCAGTCGCTCGCCTGATTGGTGCGCCTCCGGGCTATGTCGGCTATGAGGAGGGTGGCTACCTGACCGAAGCGGTTCGTCGCCGGCCGTACTCTGTGTTGCTGCTGGATGAGGTGGAGAAGGCCCATCCGGATGTGTTCAACATCCTTCTGCAGGTACTCGAGGATGGCCGCCTGACGGACGGGCAGGGCAGAACCGTCGACTTCCGGAACACGGTCATTGTAATGACCTCAAACCTCGGCTCGGACATCATCCAGCAGAAGGCGGGTGAAGAAAACTACGAGGTGATGAAGAATGCGGTGATGGAAGTCGTCGGTACCCATTTCCGCCCCGAGTTTATCAACCGCGTGGATGAAGTAGTGGTGTTCCATCCGCTGGCGGAGAGCCAGATCCAGGGTATTGCTCGCATTCAGATCGAATCGCTGAGCAAGCGCCTGAAAGAGCAGGATATGAGGCTCGAGTTGGATGACGCCGCGATGGAGCTACTGGCAGAAGTCGGTTATGACCCGGTCTACGGTGCGCGGCCTTTGAAGCGGGCGATTCAGCGAATGATCGAAAACCCGCTGGCCCAGCGACTGCTACAGGGAGAGTTTGTTCCGGGGGATATTATTCGGGGAACGGTGAAGGATCATCATCTGAGCTTCCAAAAAGCTTGAGCACGAGAAAGGGCCAGCAAAAAGTCTGCTGGCCCTTTCTTAATAGAGCTATTGTTGGTCGCTATTCTCAACTGGCCCGCAATTTTCTTCAGCGATTCTCAAAGCTTCAGCTTTTTTCTCAGCAATCTCTTCTTGGCTCAGGTAGCGCTGCTCACCATTCTCTTCAATCCGAATGCGGGCGTTGCGTTCTATAAGCTCAAGATTGGAGCGCGCGGTTGCGCAGTTTGCCTCCCGCTGTTTTCTGCGCGCTTGCTCAACTGCGGACTCCTGGCGCTGCTCCGCTTCCTCCGATTGGCGTTCCTCCAGATTTTGAAGGCGCTCCTGAGCGCTTTGTGGATTGCCGGATGCGTTTGAAGAAGTGCCTGAGCGCACATTGACCCGTTCGGCCTTTGAGCCAGTCGGCTGCCGGTCCCCAAAGTGGGTAACTCCGTTTTCATCGGTCCATTTATAGACAGAGGCGCTCAGGGCTACCCCGGGTACAACAGCCAGTAATAAGGTCAGCGTCAGGATTTTTCTGTTCATGGCTCTACTCGCGTATGTTCACTGCTCCCGGGCAGGCAGACAACCTGGATAGACCGGGCCCGTTTTTTCAATTCATTATTCCATATCATGCCACTGGTACTGCGGATTTTCTTCTGTCTGGTTCAAATCTTTGTATGGATTTGTAGCAAGATTGGCAGACCTTCGGCCAGTATAGGCACAGAAACGTGCGACGGCTATTGACAGGGAGTTTCGCGCTGTCAGAATTACCGATTGCCTGAAGACTGGGGTCAATACGGCAGGCAATCCCGAGCGAGTATCCCCCATCAATTACCACACTGAACGCGCCGCGCATCCGACGCGGGATGGTTGTTGCTTACGTGCAACCCGTTGATTGGCCGTTCTCCGCAACCCTCAGGAGGGCGGCTGGCCAGGAGACAACCTCTTAACAAGGTGTGGAGGAGCAGCCGGTTCCGCTTTCATAAGAAGCATGGACACCGTGAATCCAGGCAACCGGGATCTGTCCCGGCTCATTCACTCGTAGAAGAGGGTAGTAAATCGTGGAGTTATTGTCTGGCGCCGATATGCTGATCCGGTCCCTTCAAGATGAAGGTATCGAATACATATACGGCTATCCGGGTGGTGCAGCCCTTCATATTTATGACGCGCTGTTCAGGCAGGACAAAGTCAAGCACATTCTGGTCAGGCACGAGCAGGCGGCGGTCCATATGGCCGACGGTTATGCCCGCGCAACCGGAAAACCAGGTACCGTACTGGTGACCTCGGGTCCTGGAGCCACCAACACTATTACCGGCATTGCCACTGCATTCATGGATTCCATCCCCATGGTGGTTCTGTGCGGCCAGGTTGCATCCACTCTCATCGGTGAGGACGCGTTCCAGGAAACCGATATGATGGGTGTCTCCCGACCCGTGGTGAAGCACAACCTCAGCGTCCGGCACCCCGAGGAAATCCCGGAAATCATCCGCAAGGCCTATTACATTGCTGCCACCGGCCGTCCCGGCCCTGTGGTCGTGGATATCCCCAAGGATATGACCACGCCGAACGAGCGGTACGAATACGCATACCCCAAGAAGGTCAAACTGCGATCCTACAACCCCGCTATTCGCGGCCATGCCGGTCAGATCAAGAAAGCCGTCGACATGATGCTGGCGGCCAAGCGCCCGGTTATCTACGCAGGTGGTGGGGTGATTCTGGGCAAGGCATCGGATCAGCTGACCGAGCTTGTCCGGATGCTGGGATATCCGATCACCAATACCCTGATGGGGATTGGCTGTTACCCGGCCAGCGACAAGCAGCATCTTGGTTGGCTCGGCATGCACGGCACCTATGAAGCGAATATGGCTATGCACCACTCGGATCTGATTCTCTGCGTGGGAGCCCGTTTTGATGACCGGGTGACCAATGCCACCGAGAAGTTCTGTCCGGGCGCGCGCATCATCCATATCGACATCGACCCGGCGTCGATTTCCAAGACTGTGGATGCGGATGTGCCCATTGTTGGTCCGGTAGACGCCGTGCTGAAGGAAATGCTGTCGCTGGTCAAGGAAGCCAAAGAAAAGCCCGATGCGGATGCCATCGCTTCCTGGTGGAAGCAGATCGATGAATGGCGAGCATTCCACGGTATGCGTTATGAGACCAGTCCGGATGTGATCAAACCCCAGGAAGTGATCGAGATGCTGTGTCGCCTGACTAACGGCGAAGCCTTCGTGACTTCCGATGTGGGTCAGCACCAGATGTTTGCGGCCCAGTATTACAAGTTCGACAAGCCCAACCGCTGGATCAATTCCGGTGGTCTCGGCACCATGGGCTTTGGTTTGCCAGCGGCCATGGGGGTCAAGCTGACCCATCCGGACGATGAAGTGCTGTGCATTACCGGTGAGGGTAGTATCCAGATGAACATTCAGGAGCTGTCCACCTGCAAGCAGTACAATCTGCCGGTGAAGATCATCAACCTGAACAACCAGGCACTGGGTATGGTCAAGCAGTGGCAGGACATGAACTACGAGTCCCGTCATGCCGAGTCCTACATGGAATCACTCCCAGATTTCATCAAGCTGGCGGAAGCCTATGGGCACAAGGGTGTCCGGATTGAGAAGAAAGAAGATCTGGAAACCAAGCTGAAAGAAGTGCTGGCAATGAAGGACGATCTGGTGTTCGTGGATATTTACGTGGACCGCTTTGAGCACGTGTATCCGATGCAGGTTGCCCGGGGCTCCATGAAGGATATGTGGCTCAGCAAGACGGAGAGGGTCTGATCATGCGTCGAATCATTTCTGTTTTGCTTGAAAACGAGCCCGGCGCCCTGTCACGGGTTGTTGGTCTGTTTTCCCAGCGCAACTACAACATCGAAACGCTCACCGTGGCGCCAACCGAAGACGAGACTTTGTCCCGTCTTACCGTGACCACGACGGGTTCTGACAAGGTGATCGAACAGATCACCAAGCAACTGAACAAGCTGATCGAAGTCGTCAAGCTGGTGGATCTGACCGAAGGTGCCCACATCGAGCGTGAGCTGATGCTGGTCAAACTGAAGGCCACTGGTTCCCAGCGTGCCGAGATCAAGCGTACGGTAGACATTTTCCGCGGCCAGATTGTAGATGTGACCAGTTCGGTCTACACGGTCCAGCTGGCAGGTGACAGCGAAAAGCTGGACGGCTTTATTCAGGCCGTTGGCACGTCGGGCGTTCTGGAAGTAGTCCGCAGCGGTGTATCCGGTATCGCCCGAGGCGAGAAGGTGCTCAGCCTTTAAGAATTTCAAACACGTTTTGAACATTATGGCCCCTCGGGGTCATCACAAATAACAGAGGTTTCTCATGCAGGTTTATTACGATAAGGATTGTGATCTTTCCATCATCCAGGGCAAGAAAGTTGCCATCATCGGCTTCGGTTCCCAGGGCCACGCGCACGCGTGCAACCTGAAAGAGTCTGGCGTTGACGTAACCGTGGGTCTGCGCCCGGGTTCCTCCTCCATCGCCAAAGCCGAAGCCTATGGCCTGAAGACCAGCGACGTGCCGTCTGCGGTTGCCGCGGCTGACGTTGTAATGGTTCTGACCCCGGACGAGTATCAGGCTCAGCTGTACAAGGCTGAAATCGAGCCGAATCTGCAGCAAGGCGCCACTCTGGCATTCGCCCACGGCTTTGCGATCCACTACAACCAGATCGTTCCGCGCAAGGATCTGGACGTAATCATGGTTGCTCCAAAGGCGCCGGGTCACACGGTTCGCACTGAATTCGCCAACGGCGGCGGTATTCCCGATTTGATCGCCATCTTCCAGGATGCCTCCGGCAATGCCAAGAATCTGGCCCTCTCCTATGCCAGCGGTATCGGTGGTGGTCGTACTGGCATCATCGAAACCAGCTTTAAAGACGAGACTGAAACCGATCTGTTCGGTGAGCAAGCCGTTCTGTGTGGCGGCACGGTGGAGCTGGTCAAGGCCGGTTTTGAAACTCTGGTTGAAGCCGGGTACGCACCGGAAATGGCCTATTTCGAATGTCTGCACGAGCTGAAGCTGATCGTAGACCTGATGTACGAGGGCGGCATTGCCAACATGAACTACTCCATCTCCAACAATGCGGAGTATGGTGAGTACGTGACTGGTCCGGAAATCATCAACGAGCAGTCTCGCGAAGCCATGCGCAACGCCCTGAAGCGTATCCAGAGCGGCGAGTATGCCAAGATGTTCATCTCTGAAGGCGCTCTGAACTACCCGTCCATGACTGCACGTCGCCGTCAGAACGCTGCCCACGATATCGAAGTGGTTGGTGAGAAGCTGCGCGGTATGATGCCGTGGATCTCCGCGAACAAGATCGTGGATAAGGACAAAAACTAAGCGGAATTCCGCCTGGTTTTGAAAAACGCGGCCCGTGAGGCCGCGTTTTTCGTATATACTCCGCCCAAACGCTTTCCGGAGTAATGGAAATGACTGAAGAAAGAAAAACCGCCGACGGCAAGCAGAACCCG
The DNA here is from genome assembly GCF_009617755.1 of Marinobacter salsuginis. NCBI lineage: Bacteria > Pseudomonadati > Pseudomonadota > Gammaproteobacteria > Pseudomonadales > Marinobacteraceae > Marinobacter > Marinobacter salsuginis. The sequence goes on along the minus strand of NZ_BGZH01000004.1, from coordinate 2,883 downwards.
GACTACGAAGTCGAGGCCGGGGAAGTGGTTGAAGAAGAGCTGGTTGGAGGAGCACCGGTTCGCCGAAAAGGTATCTACCTGCTCCCCAATGCGCTTACAACGGCTTCGCTGTTTTCAGGTTTCTACGCCATAGTCTCTGCCGCGAACGGCGTGTTTGATAACGCCGCGATTGCCATTTTTGTCTCCATGATTCTGGATGGACTGGATGGCCGTGTCGCCCGGATGACCAACACCCAGAGCAAATTCGGAGAAGAGTACGACAGCCTGGCCGACATGGTGGCCTTTGGTGTTGCCCCTGGCCTTGTTGCCTTCTTCTGGTCGCTGAACGCCTTTGATAAGGTAGGTTGGGCCGTTACTTTTATCTACGTGGCTGGCGCTGCACTTCGTCTGGCCCGCTTCAACACCCAGATTGGTTCAGTTGACAAGAAGTTCTTTGTTGGGTTGCCCAGCCCTGCAGCCGCTGCGTGTGTTGCTGGCCTGGTCTGGTGCTTCCATCTCTTTGAGCCCGCTGCCTGGCTCACGTTGCTTACCATGGTGGTGGTTGCAGGTACGGGCGTGCTGATGGTCAGCAACATTCTCTATCGCAGTTTCAAGGATCTCGATCTGCGTGGTCGGGTGCCTTTTGCTGCTATTCTGCTTGTGGTGCTGGTGTTTGTAGTGATCGCGCTGGATCCGGCTACCGTACTCTTTACTGGATTTCTGATATACGCGTTGTCCGGTCCTGTTCGTGCGCTGTTCCGTGGCAAGCCCCGGAAAGCTTCAGGCGCCGCTGACTGAGTTCTTGCTGCCCGGGCCTTCTCATCGAGGCCCGGGAATTTTCATCACAGTCTCCGGTCAACGCCTTAGCTGGCTGACGCCCTGACGGAGACTTTCCATGTTTATCAAGAATCGCCCATCCTGGGTGTTGCCCCACTCAGAAGTTACCCCTGAAGCTGTTTATCTCAATCGAAGGAAATTCATGTCTGGAGCTGCGGCCGTCGCCGCGGGCCTTTCAGTGCCGGGTCTTTTATCCGCTGCGAAGCTGCCGGTGCCTGGGGAGGCGCTGGATTACGTTGCAATGCCCGGCTTTTCTACCGATGAAGAGAAAACACCGTTCGAGGATGTGACCCGCTATAACAACTTCTACGAATTTGGCACCGGAAAAGGCGATCCGGCCAAGTACGCCGACGAAATGAGCGTTGATCCCTGGTCCATAGTGGTTGAAGGTGAATGTGGGCGGCCCGGTAAATATGCCTTGGAAGACCTGCTAAAACCTCATGAATACCAGGAGCGGGTGTATCGCCTGCGTTGTGTCGAGGCCTGGTCCATGGTTATTCCCTGGATTGGCATCCCACTTGCCGACGTTATCAAACGGCTTGAACCCAATTCCCGAGCCAAATACGTCTATTTCGAGACCCTGTATGATCCGGATCAGATGCCGGGTCAGCGCTCATTGTTCAGCACCATCGACTGGCCCTACCAGGAGGGCTTGAGGATGGATGAGGCCATGAACGAGTTAAGCTTCCTGGCGGTCGGGCTGTATGGCAAAACCATGCCCAATCAGAACGGCGCCCCTATCCGGCTGGTTGTTCCCTGGAAATACGGATTCAAGAGCATCAAATCGATCGTCAAGGTACGTTTTCAGGAGGAGCGCCCGAAAACCACCTGGGAAATGCTCGCGCCCCAGGAGTACGGATTCTATGCCAACGTTAACCCGGAGGTGGATCATCCAAGGTGGAGTCAGAGGCGTGAACGTAGATTGCCTTCTGGTTTGCTTTCGCCTAACTGGATGGAGACGGCCAAGTTCAATGGTTATGGGGAGCAGGTGGCTGACCTGTACAAGGGTATGGACCTGAGCAAGTTCTATTGATGAATCGTCCGCGAATAGTGGATCGACCGGCCTTTGTCTTGGCTTTTCGCCTTCTTGCGGCCTTTCTTGCCTGCGTTCCACTACTGATATTGGCCATCAACATCGCAACGCAATCTCTGGGGCCTGACCCGGGCCAGGAGGTGACGGAGTCACTCGGCCTTGCGGCGTTTCAGTTGTTAATCGTCACTTTGGCGATGACTCCGCTTAAGCGCTGGTCTGGTTGGGCAGGCTGGATCCGGGTTCGCCGAATGCTCGGCCTGTTTGCATTCTTTTATGCTGTACTGCATGTGTTGGCGTTTCTGCAATTCATACTCGGGTGGAGTGATCTTTGGGCGACGTTTACCAAGCGGCCCTACATTGTCGCGGGTGCACTTTCCTTCCTTATGCTTGTGCCTCTGGCTGTGACCTCAACCAGGAGGATGGTGAAGCGCCTGGGAAAAAACTGGAAACCGCTGCACAAGCTGATCTACCTGATCGCCATCGCTGCCTGGGTCCATTTTATCTGGCAGGCAAGAAGCGATATTGGCGAAATGGTCGCTTACGGCCTGGTCATCCTGGGTTTGCTGGCATTGCGCTGGAAATGGAACGGCGTTCGAGGGTTGATTCCCTTTGCCAGGGCCTGATTTTGGTCTAAGGATTGATCAAAGTGATCGATTGCTGATCAGCTCACTACGTGGAAACCGAAACCGCTAGAAATTAATTCAAAAACCTCGTTGACAGTTTTCCTGACGCCTGTAGAATGCGCACCACTTCTGAGGGACGAGCCACTCACGGCGGTCTCCCGAAGCGATGCAACTGTTTGAAAGTATTGAAGAAAACGAGTTTTGAAATTCTTCAAATAAACGGTTGACAAGGCAGCGGAATGATGTATAATACGCGGCCTTGATTGAGCAACAGCTCAAACGCTCTTTAAAAAGTTAACCAAGTAATTCGTGTGGGCGCTGGCCGAGGTATTTCGGATATGAAATATCAGGACAGTGACTCGTCGAAATTGAGTTTTGTCTTGAGCAAGAATTGCGATCTTCGGATTGCTA